>NZ_RAWT01000048.1:0-20315 GCF_003612005.1 Pyramidobacter sp. CG50-2 | reverse complement strand
GGGAGCAACGTCATCGGCGATAAGGCTTACGGTTCGCAAGCCATCAGAGAGTACATTACTTCTCGGGAGGGAAGTTACACTATCCCGCCGAAGAGCGATAATCCCGAACCGTGGTTTATAGATGAGCATGTTTACAAGGAACGACACTTGGTTGAATGTTTCTTTCAGAAAATCAAATGGTTCCGTAGAATTTTCACCCGCTATGACAAACTTGACGCTTCGTTTTTCGCTTTTGTTCTTGTTGCTGCCAGTGTTATTTTATTGAAATAATACAAGCTGAAATGTTTTTTTAAACAAGCCCTAAATGCAAGCTTCTTTTAATTCAGATTTAATGCAACGGGGTACCGGATGTTGCGTTGCATTTACCTTGAAGAATTTCATTTAAAAAATGTATTTTAAATACATGAATGCGCCTGATTGACAACGCTCGGCCGATCATGAAATAATGAAAACGTATCCGAACGCAAATAAAAAAAGGAGGCGTATTCATGGATCAGAACAAAGGAAAAAGCACCTTGCAGGTCCTTCTCGGCGCGGCGTTTCTGATGGCGACGTCGGCCATCGGGCCGGGATTTTTGACGCAGACGACGGTCTTCACGCAGCAGCTTTTGGCTTCGGCGGCTTTCGCCATCGCCGTGACGATCGTGGTGACGGCGGTGGTGCAGCTCAACATCTGGCGCATCATCTGCGTCTCGAAGCTGCGCGCGCAGGACGTGGCCAACCGGGTCATTCCCGGCCTGGGTTATCTGCTCGCCTTCGCCGTAGCGCTCGGCGGCCTGGCGTTCAACGTCGGCAACGTCGGCGGCGCGGCGCTGGGGCTGAACACGATGGTCGGGCTCGACGTGCAGGTCGGCGCGGCCGTCAGCGCGGCGATCGCCGTTTTCATCTTCCTCAACAGGGATCTCGGCAAGGCGATGGACCGCTTCACGCAGCTGCTCGGCTTCCTGATGATCGCGCTGATGCTCTACGTGGCGTTCAAGGCCGCGCCGCCGGTAGCGCTGGCGGCGAAAGAGACGGTGATGCCGAGCACGGTCAACTGGATGATCATCCTGACGCTGATCGGCGGCACGGTGGGCGGCTACATCTCCTTCTCGGGCGCGCATCGCCTCATCGACGCGGGCGTGCACGACGTGCGCGACGCGACGAAGAGCGCCGTGAACGGCATCGTCGTCACGTCGATCATGCGCATCCTGCTGTTCCTCGCCGTGCTCGGCGTGGTTTACGTGGCGGCCGGCCAGCCGGCGGTGGTGCTCGACGCGGCCAATCCCGCCGCCGACGCCTTCCGCAAGGGAGCCGGTGAGGTCGGCTACCGCATGTTCGGCGTGGTGCTGTGGGCCGCGGGCGTGACCTCGGTGATCGGCGCCTCCTACACCTCCGTGTCGTTCCTGCGTTCGCTGTTCGCCGCGGTGGACCGCAACTACCGCTGGTGGATGATCGGTTTTATCTGCGCCTCGACGGCGATCAACATTTTCATCGCCCGGCCGGTGGCGCTGCTGATCGTGGCCGGCTCGATCAACGGCCTGATCCTGCCGCTGGCGCTGGCTTCGATCCTGCTCGGCGCGTACAAGAAAGACGTGGTCGGCCCGGCGTACCGTCATCCGACGTGGCTGACGGGAGCCGGCTGGGTCGTGGTCGCTTTCACGCTGTGGATGGGCGTGAAGGCGCTGCCCAACATCATGAAGATCTTCTCGTAGCGGCGCAGGGCGAAAGAACTCCGGAGCGCGCTCCGGCCCGTGGAGATTTTTTCAGCAAGGAGGCGATCCCATGGAAGCGAAGATCCTGCCGGCCGGCGAGACGTGTCTGTTCGTCGATTTCGGCGAGGTGATCGACCTGGCCGTGAACGGCCGCGTGCAGTCGCTGGCACGAGCGCTTGACGAAAACCCATTTCGCGGCATGAGGGAGCTGGTGCCGACGTACCGCTCGCTGTCGATCTACTTCGACCCGCTGACGGTCGATCTGCCGGCGCTGCGCGAGCGGCTCGAAAGCGAGCTGGCCAAGCCCTTCGCCGCGGAGCGGGCGGGCGGCCGCGAGGTGCGCGTGCCCGTCCTTTTCGGCGGCGAGTCCGGCCCCGACCTGGGCGAGGTCGCCGCGCACACCGGCCTGACGGAAAAGGAAGTGGTGAAGCGCTACTGCGATTCGCCGCTCTACTGTTACATGAACGGCTTCACGCCGGGATTCCCCTATCTGGGCGGCATGGATCCGGCGCTGACGACGCCGCGCCTGAAAACGCCGCGCGAGCTGATCCCCGCCAACAGCGTCGCCATCGGCGGCGCGCAGGCCGGCGCGTATTCGATCGCCAGCCCCGGCGGCTGGCGCATCATCGGCCGCGTCCCCTACGACCTTTACGATCCGCGGCGCGATCCGGCCGTGGCGATCACGTCGGGGCTGTGGGTGAAGTTCTATCCGGTGACGGCCGCGCGCTACGCGGAGATCCAGGAGCAGATCAAGAGCGGCGAGTACCGCATCGAATACGCTGAAAGGGAGGCGAGCGCATGAAGCTGATCGTCGAACGCGCCGGCGCCCTGACCACCGTGCAGGATCTGGGACGCTGGGGCCATCAGGCGCTGGGCATGCCCGTCAGCGGCGCGATGGACGCGCCGGCGCTGACGCGCGGCAATCTGCTGCTCGGCAATCCCCCCGGCGCGGCGGCGCTGGAAGTGACGGTGATGGGGCCGCTGATCCGCTTCGCCGGCGAAGGCTGCGTCGCCGTCGCCGGCGGCGATCTGAGCCCGCAGCTGAACGGCGCGCCCCTGCCGATGTGGACGGCCGTCGCCGTGAAAGACGGCGACCGGCTCGGCTTCGGCGCCCCGCACGGACGCGGCTGCCGCGCCTACGTCTGCGTCGGCGGCGGCATCGACGTGCCGCCGGTGATGGGCAGCCGCAGCACCTACATGAAAGCGAAGATCGGCGGCCTCGAGGGCCGCAAGCTGAAAGACGGCGACGAACTGTCCGCCGGCGCGCCGTGGTCGCTGTGGCGCAACATCGTCGGCACGGCCTGCCCGGCCGAGCTGCTGCCGGACTACGGGGATGCGCCGCTGCGCGCCGTGCCGGGGCCGCAGGACTCCTACGTCACGCCCGCAGGGCTGAAAACGTTTTTCGAGACCGAATACGCCGTTTCCACCTCGGCCGACCGCATGGGCTGCCGTCTGGAAAGCGACCGCGCCATCGAGCACGCGAAGGGCCCCGATATCGTCTCCGACGGCATCCCCATGGGAGCCGTGCAGGCGCCCGGTTCCGGCCTGCCGATCGTGATGATGGCCGACCGCCAGACCACCGGCGGCTACGTGAAGATCGCCGTCGTGCACGCGCTCGACGTGGCGCGCCTGGCGCAGAAAATGCCCGGCGAAACGGTGCGCTTCGCGCCGCTCAGCCAGGACGAAGGCGTCGAGCTGTCGCGCGCCGAAGCGGCGAAAGTCGAGCGGCTGCGGCTGTTCGTGCAGCACGCCGCCGCGCAGCCGCAGACCGCGCCGTCAATGCAGCCGGCGCGGTCGGGGGCGATGAAACTGAACGTCGAAGGCAAAGATTACGCCGTGACGTGGGAACGTCTGGATTGATCCGAAATCTGGGGGAGGAATGAACGATGAACTATCGAGTGGATCTGAACAGCGATCTGGGGGAAAGTTTCGGCGCCTGGAAGATGGGACGCGACGGCGACGTGCTCACCTTCGTCTCGTCGGCGAACGTGGCCTGCGGCTTCCACGCCGGCGACGCCTGCGTGATGCGCGCCACCGTAGCGGCGGCGAAAGCGGCGGGCGTAGCCGTGGGGGCCCATCCCGCCTATCCCGATCTGGTCGGCTTCGGACGGCGCAGCATGGCCTGCACGCCCGACGAGCTTTACGCCTATACGCTCTATCAGATCGGCGCGCTGCGCGCCTTCTGCGAGGCGGCGGGCACGAAACTCCAGCACGTCAAGCCCCACGGCGCCATGTACAACAGCGCCGCCAAGAAGATCGAGGAAGCCGAAGCCCTCGCGCAGGCCGTGAAAGACGCCGGCGGACTGATCCTGATGGGGCTGGCCGGCTCGAAGTTCGACGAAGCGGCCGCGAAGATCGGCCTGCCCTACGCCGCCGAAGCCTTCGCCGACCGCGGCTACATGCCCGACGGCACGCTCGTGCCCCGCAGCAGGGAAGGCGCCTTCGTGCGCGACGCGGAAATCGCCGCCGCGCGCGTGATCCGCATGGTCAAAGAAGGCGTCGTCGAAGCGATCGACGGCACGATCGTGAAGCTGCGTCCCCACTCCATCTGCCTGCACGGCGACTCGCCCACGGCCGTGCAGATGGCCCAGACCCTGAGAGCGCGCCTCGTCGAGGCCGGCATCGAGATCGCCCCGCTGGCGCAGATCGTCTAGCGCCGGCGTAGAAAACAAGCGCTCCCGCAGGGCGCGCGAGAATTCCGACGCGCCTTCGACGCTCTAAAAAGGGCACAAGCCCTTTGTCCTCTTCGACGAAAAACCGTATGAAAAATATTTCCTGGGAATGGGGCCACGACAAGAGGCGCGGCAGCCGATAAACTGGCTGCCGCGCCTCTTGTGCTGTAGATCTCGTTCCTTCTTCGCTCTGAAGCGTCGGTGTATTACTATTTCTTGATAAAAAGCACTCGTATATTTTGCAGAACGCTGCGTGGGAGTTCAGTCGCTCAGAAGGAGCTCGACTGCTGCGCAGCTCGCTTTGTGAATCTCCCCCGCAGCGCCTCTGTGTTCGTCGTTTTAATTGAGAAATAGTATAAGCTGCGTTTTTTGCCCTCGCTCCGCGTCTTTGCGGCGGATTCTGTTCCCGCTTTTACCGGAACTTGACCGAAGCGCGCAGCAGGCGCTCCAGTTCCGCCATGCGTTCTTTCATCTCCGCGATCTCGTGCGCCTGCGAGGCCACCCGGGCCTGCAATTCGGCGTTCTCCTTCTGCATCACGTAGACGCTGCCGATCGGGCCTTTGCGGTAGCGCGCCGGGATCGCTTCCGCGTCTTCCCTGCTTCCGATCCTCCAGGTCAGGCCGGCGTTGGCCATCGATTCGCCGTGGTCGGAGACGGACACGCCGGCGTGGACCATGAAGTCTTCCCTGACGTAATGCGCCACGCCCAGCGCCAGCGCCCACTTGTCGCGGTAATTGCCGAATCCGGCCATGATCTGGCTGGGTTTGACGGGATCGTACTGTATCGGTTTCAAAGCGGAGAGCGCGGAGCTCAGCGCGCCGACGTTCTTGACGTCGCTTCTCAGCTCGCCCATCTGTTCGTAGACGCTGCCGAAGTTGCCGTAGAGTTTGCCGAGTTCGCTGTCCACGGCGCTCAGCGCGTCGCCGACGCTGTGATAGCCGCTGCCGCGGATTTTGTAAGTCGGCTGGAGAAGAGTTCCGTCAGCACCGGCTTTCGCTCCGCCGCCGAGGTATCCGGCGATCCTGTCGGTCAGGCCCCAAAGCTGCGAGCCGTTGACGGCGTCGGCGCTGGCCTGGCTGACTTCTCCCGCCCCGACGCGTTCGACCTTGTGGCCTGCGGCGTCGAAGCCTTCTTTCGCCGTCACTTTGCCTTTGAAGGTCGGATTCTTGGCGACGGCGACGGTCACTTCCCTATCGGTGCGGGTGATCTCGATGTTGTCGCCGTTCTTGAACTTGACGGTGTTTCCCGTGCCGACGGGGACGGACGCGCCGCCGTCGGTTTGCAGATTCCACGTGCCGGGCTGTCCGAGCGAGGCCGGATCGATCCCGATCGTGACGACCCCGCCGGCGACCGCAGCGGTGATGCCGCCCGTGCCGACGAACTTGATGTCCGGTGGCGTCGTGTTCTGCCCGAGCGTGACCGTGTGCGCGGAGGGCGTTGCGGAATCGCTGAGGGTAAATCTGTAAGTGGCGGCTCCGCTCGCGGCTGCGATCTGCCTGAGCTGCGCGACGTTGACGGCGTCGGTGTCGGCGCTGCCGGCCGCGACGCCCGTGATCTGACGGGTGACGGAGGCGGCTCCCCGAACGGGTGCGCCGACGGAGACGGCGGAAGCCGTGGCTTTCCATACGCCGTCCGTGTCGTTGCTGTGATCCGCGCCGGAGGCGTCATAGCCGACGGTTCCCTTGCCGCGGTCAGCGACGGACTTTTCTCCCAGCGCCACGCCGCCCTGCACGGCGACGCCCGCTTCGTTTCCGAGCGCCACCGCGCCGGAAACGTCGCTCTCCCCGTCGAACGTGTTTTGCGAGGAACTGTATCTCGTAGCGCCAATTTTGACGTTATTCCCCAGGATCAGCACGTTCTTCGAGGTGCTCCCAACGATGTTCCCTTCGCCGAAGGCATGGCTGCTCTCGCCCCCTACCTTGTTGTTGGAGCCGAAAGCGCTGCTGTGCCTGCCCACCGCCGCGTTAAAGGCTCCGAAGGCGTTGCTCATGTCACCGAGTGCATTGTTGCTGGAGCCGAAAGCACTGCTCATGATTTTGGATGCTTTATTGCCGGAGCCGAACGCATTGCTCGAATTTTCGGTGGCCTTGTTATAATAGCCTACGGCGCTGCTCGACTTGCCCAAAACCTTGTTTCGATAGCCTACGGCGTTGGCATACGTGCCGGAGACCGTATTCGAGATTCCAATGGCGGTGCCGCTTTCGATATCTTCAGTGATTGCGTTCCCTCGGCCGATGGCGTTGCTGAGCTTGCCGTGGATCTCGTTTCGAGAACCGATAGCGTTGCTGCTTTCGCCATGATCAAAGACTTTGTTCTCTCGCCCCAAAGCGACGCCGTATTTACCGGAAACTTCGTTCCCATAGCCTACGGCGCTGCTGGCTCTGCCGGCTGCTTTGCTCTTGACGCCGACGGCTAAAGAGTCGTCTCCCGTGGCGCCGTCGTTGTCGTGGTTGCTCCCCGCTCCGGTCTTGTCGCTCTTCACGCTGTAATAATGGATCGTGTCTGCGAACGTCGTCGCGGGCTGCATAAGCGCCAGCCCCAGCATCACGGCCACCAGCGCGCCTCCTTTGAAAAAGGGCGCGGCGTGTTTTTCCCGGCGGAGTTTCCGTTTTTCAAACGTTTCACATACAGTTCCGCGTCTTCCATGCCCTGTTGCCCGGTATCCCATTGAAGAAATCCTCCTCAGACAAAAATCGGAGCCGTGGTTGCGCGCCAAAGACACGCACAAAACCGCTCCTACCTAGCATGAAGATATGAATAACATATATATGCTTAAAAATCAATGGTATAAATCAAATTATATAATAATTTGCATATTGTTGGCCTGCTTGGTCTAAGTGCTTGCGCTGTAAAGACTCGAGCGGTTTCGGATGTATCTTTTTTCGAAGGTTTTGCCGTTTTTCAAAAAACTCAAATTAACAAACTAACTATGCACTGCATATAAAAAAACGTCCGACGAGTCAGTGATCGTCGGACGTGCGTTCTCTTGTTCCGATAAAAACGCAAGAGGCGAAAGAAAAAAACTTCCGCCTCTTGTGTGAGGTTCTTGCTATTCTTCGACGCCGGCCAGCGCGGCGATGGCGGCGGCCATGATTTTGGTGTTCTTCATGATGTGTTCGATGCTCCACCGCTCGTCGACTTCGTGGATGTGAGTGTTCTCGCCGGGGAACTGGTTGCCGAAAGCGAGCATGTTGGGCATTTCCTTGGCGTAGGTGCCGCCGCCGATGGACATGGGCTTCGACTCGCAGTCGCCGGTCTCGTCCCGGTAGACTTTCATCAGCTTTTTGACGAGGTCGCTGTCTTCGGGCATGTAGAGGGGATGGCTGCCGCTGCCGGCCTCGACTTCGAAGCCGTGGCCGCGCAGGGCTTCGACGAACTTGGCGCAGACGGGGTCGCGCCCGAAGGTGACGGGGAAGCGGTAGTTGAGCGTGAACATGATCTTGTCGCCTTCGCTCCTGAGCAGGCCCCAGCAGAGGGAGGTGAAGCCGGATACGTCGTCGTAGAGCATGACGCCGAGGTTTTCGCCGCGGGTCTGCGTGCCCACGAGCGCGTCGATCTTTTCGAGGAAGGCGCCCTGTTCGCCGCCGACGCCGAGCAGACGCAGCACTTTGACGAGGTTGGCGGCGGCGTTGGAGCCGTACTGCGGGCGCGAGCCGTGAAAGGCCAGGCCGTCCATGGTCAGCGTGTATTCGCCGGACGCGCTCTTTTCGCAGGTCAGCTTGGCGTCGCGGGGGGCGGCGAACTCTTCGACGACGCGGCTGAGGCGCGCTTCGGCCGCGGGCGCGACTTTGAGCACGGCCACGGCCTTGGAGGGCACGGCGTTGGAGGCGACGCCGGCGTCGATCGAGAGCACCTGCACGTCGCCGCCGTCGGGCGCGAAGGGGGCGCGGCATTTGGGCGTGATGCTGCCCTTTTCGCCGTTGATGAGCGGGTACTCGGCGTCGGGGGTGAAGCCGGCCACGGGCAGTTCCTGGCCGGATGTGACGTAGCGGTCGATGGCGCGGCTGCCCAGTTCCTCGTTGGTGCCGACGATCAGGCGCACGCGGCGTTTCAGCCGCACGCCGGCCTCGCGCAGGGCTTTCATGGCGAACATGGCGCTGATGGCGGGGCCTTTGTCGTCGGCGACGCCGCGGCCGTAGAGCAGGCCGTCCTTGATCATGCCCCGCCAGGGGTCGCAGCTCCAGCCGTCGCCGGCGGGAACGACGTCGACGTGGGCGAGCACGGCGATCATTTCGGGCAGGGATTCGTCGCCGAGTTCGGCGATGCCGACCTGATCTTCGAAAGCCCAAGTGCGGAAGCCATGGCGCGCGCCGATCTCGACGAACTTGTCGAGGGCGGCTTTCGGCCCGGGGCCGAAGGGGGCGCCGGGCTGCGGCGCTTCGCCGCCTACGCTGGGTACGGCGACGAGCTCGCGGATCGTGCCGATCAGGCTGTCCCGGTCTTTGTCGATGATGGCGCGGATCTTGTCCATGTTCATGTCGGGTGTTCCTCCTCGAATAAAGTTTTTTCTTCTGAACCGATTGTACTCTGGCGTTTTTGTTTCCGCTTGCGTGAAATGCCGGAAATTCGTCGTTTTAAAGGCGGATATGAAAAAAATATGAACGAAAATTACGGTTTTACCGCGTTTTTCTTCCGCGCGCCGCGTTTTTTTGCAGCGGCGCGGCGGGCGATTTCGTCGAATGCGGCCGTCGAAAAACGATCCTGCGAGGACGGTTCCAGTTCGTAGGCCAGCTGGGCTTCTGCCAGCGGGACGGCGCGCCCCAGCACGCGCCCGGTGAAATCGGCGTGCGCGCCGCGCAGGCGCTTGAGGTCGCCCGCGGAGATCTGCAGCGCTTCGGCGTTTGCGAGTGCGTCCAGCAGCGGCAGCACGCGCGAGACGCGGGCGCCTTTTTTCGTGCGCGTCTGCACCCAGGTGGGGATGGCGTCGGCGCTGACGAGACGCGTGACGCCGTTTTCTTTTTCCAGCGTCAGGCGCGCGATCACGCCCATGTCGCGCGGCCTGGCGCGCTGGTTGGAGATGAAGTTGCCCATCGACCAGGCGATCAGCGCCGAGGCGCGGTCGCCCGAAGCGGCGCGCAGTTCCAGCGGCTGCACGACGTGCGGGTGCGAGGCGATCACCGCGCCGACGCCGGCTTCCATCAGCTTTTCGGCGAAGGCGACGACGAAGCGCGGCGGCGTCAGCGCGTATTCGACGCCGATGTGCGGCATGGCGACGATGAAGTCGGGCCTGAGCGCTTTGGCGCGGGCGACGTCGCCGCTGACTTCTTCCCACGAAGCGCCGCGCGCCACCGCCCAGTCCTGCGAGGCCGGCACGGGGATGCCGTTGGTGCCGTAGGTCCACGACAGGAAGGCGACTGTGATGCCGTTCACGTTCTCGACGGCGACGGTCTCGCGGTCGGCGGAGGCGGCGTACGTGCCGAAGGTCGTGAAGCCGCGGCCGCGCAGCTCTTTCAGCGTGCGGAACAGCCCGGCGGCGCGGCGGTCCAGGCAGTGGTTGTTGGCCGTGGTCAGAGCGTCGAAACCGGCGTCTTTGAGGGCGTCGGCGTACTCGTCGGGCGTGTTGAAGCACGGGTAGCCCGTGTAGCCGCGCTTGGCGCCGCCGAGCGTGGTCTCGAGGTTGCCGACGGCCAGGTCGGCGGCGGAAAGCAGCGGTTTGACGCGCGCGAACGACGGCGCGAAGTCGTAGCCTTTTTTGCGCCGCGCCGTCGTCAACTGCGGGGCGTGGGCCATCAGGTCGCCGACGAAAAGCAGCGCGGCGCGCCGGGGACGCAGGGCGTCGGCGTCGGCGCTGAACAGCGACGCCGAATCGTCGGGAAGCGGCGCTCCCGCGCGCGCCGTCCCGCAGAGAAACGCGGCCAGCAGCGCCGCGAGCAGCGGTCTTCTCATGAAAAAAGTCCTCTCCCGAAAAAATCCGATTGAAATCCGCTCCATTATCGCATCTTTGCCGCGGCGGCGAAAGGGGGAAATCGCCCGCGTCCCGCGGCCGTTTTGCCGCCCCTTGTCCGTTTCGGCGCGTCTTGACCTTTGCCCTTCTTTGGGGGATAATCGTCTTTCAAGAAGGTTAACTATATTATGATTTTCAGTTATCGACAAACGAAAGGTGTATTCCCGATGATTCTGGATACGCACATGCACACGGCGGAGTACTCGCCGGACAGCTTTCTGCCCATCGCCGAAGCGGTCGCCCGCGCCCGGGAGATGGGCATCGACGGGCTTTGCGTCACCGATCACGACACGCTGGGCGCGCGAGAGGTCGTCGCCGAATGGCGGAGGAAATTCGATTTTCCGCTTTTTCTCGGCGTCGAGGTGCTGACGACGAAAGGCGACGTGGTCTGTTTCGGCCTCGACGAAGCGCCGCCGCCCGCTTCGCTCACGCCGGAAGAACTGATGGCGCGCGTGGCGGCCTGCGGCGGCTGCGCGACGGCGGCCCATCCGTTCCGCGACAACAACCGCGGTCTCGAAGATCTGATCGGCACGCTGCCGGGGCTACACGGCGTGGAATGTTTCAACGGCAGCACCGACCCGGCCGCCAACCTGCGCGCGCTGGAACTGGCGCGCGCCTCCGGCCGCGCTTTGCTGGGAGCGGCCGACGCGCATTGGCGCGAGCGGGTCGGGCTGTTCGTGACGGAATTCGCCGACGAGCTGCGCGACGAGCGCGACCTGATCCGCGCCGTGCGGGCCGGGCGCTGCCGTCCGCTGGCCTGGGACGGCGCGAAGTTCACCGACGCGGAGGCGTTCTGCCGCGCGCACCTGGCGGGATAAAACGGTTTTTCCGCGCCGCGGCAAGCGGCGCGTATCAGTTTAAGGAGGTCTCTGCATGTCGAAAAAGTTTGGAGCGTTGGCGGCGGCTGTGATGATGCTGGCGGTCCCGGCCGTCGGCGCCGAGGAGAAGAAACTCAGCATCTTCATCGCCTACACGGGCGTTGACGGCATCCTTCAGGAGTTCACGAAGGACACGGGCATCGAAGTGGAGTATCTGGCCATGTCGTCGGGAGAGGTCCTGACCCGCCTGCGCGCGGCCAAGGGCAAGGCGCAGGCCGACGTGTGGTTCGGCGGCGGTCTGGACAGCTACGTGGCGGCGGCCGGCGAGGGGTTCCTCGAACCGTACGCGTCGCCCGAACGCGCCGCGTACGACCCGATGTTCTATAACGCCGACGGCTATTGGAGCGGCATTTCTTTGGGCGCGGTCGATTTCGTCGTCAACAGCGAGATCATGGCCAAGAAGAACCTGCCCATGCCGCGCAGCTGGCAGGATCTGACGGACCCCGTCTACAAGGGCGAGGTGCTGATGGCCACGCCGGCCGTGAGCGGCACGTTTTACGCCATGGTCTGGGCGATCCTTTCCGCGAAGGGAGAGGAAGAGGGCTGGAAGCTGCTCGAGGGCATCGACGCCAATGTGCCCTACTACTCCAAACGCGGCGCCGAGCCGGCCAACAAGGTCAGTACGGGCGAAGCGGCGATCGCCGTGGCTCCGTTCGACACCGGCGAAAAGCTGAAGGGCGAGGGCTACACGATCGAGACGGCGTTCCCGGCCGACGGCGTGCCGTGGTACATCGCGCCCGTGGCGCTGTTCAAGAGCGCGCGCAATCCCGAGGCCGGCAAGGCGCTGATCGACTGGGTGCTGTCGGCGAAGGGGCAGGAGACGCTGGCCAAGTACACCACGCAGGCTCCGATCCGTCCCGGCGTGAAGCTGGCTCCCGCGGTGCAGGCGATGCGCGATTCCAACCTGGTCAAGGCCGACGTGGTCGAGGGCGGGGCGCAGCGCAAGCGCGTGCTCGCCGCCTGGCAGGAGCGCTTTGGCTCCAAATAATCCGGCGCAAAGAAAAGGACGCGCGCTCTCCGGCGCGGAGCTGGCACTCTGGCTCCTGGCGGGGGGCGGCGTCCTCCTTTTTGCGCTGTGGCCCGTGGCGGCGGTGCTGCGCGAAAGTTTGCTGGCGGACGGGCAGTGGTCGCTTTCGGCGTGGCGCGGGCTTTTGGGAAAAAACTGGCCGCTGGTGCTGAACAGCTTCGGCGTGGCCGCCGCCGTGACGGCGGTCACGCTGCCGCTGGCGTCGCTGCTGGCCGTGAAGCTGCTGTACGGCGCGGCGGCGGGACGCAAACTGCTGACGGCGGTGCTGGTGCTGTCGACGATCTCGCCGCCGTTCGTCGGTTCGATGTCGTATCTGATGCTCTTCGGACGCCGCGGGCTGATCACCTGGCGGCTGCTGGGGCTGGAATGGAATCCCTACGGCTTTCACGGCGTGGTGATGATGGAAGCGCTGTCGCAGCTGGGCGTCGCCACGCTGCTGGCGGCGGCGTCGTTCCATCAGGTGGACGGCGCTTTGGAGCGGGGCTCGCTCGATCTGGGCGCTTCGCCGCTGCGCACGCTGCTGGGCGTCAGCCTGCCGCTGGCGCGTCCCGGGCTGGCCGCCGCGGCGCTGATGGTCTTCGTGCGCTCGCTCTCCGATTTCGGCACGCCGCTGTTCGTGGGCGGGAGGTTTCAGGTGCTGGCGTCGAAGGCGTACAACACGCTGATCGGCGTCGGCGATTTCCCGCTGGCCTGCGCCATGAACGCGCTGCTGGTGCTGCCGTCGCTGCTGCTGTTGGCGGTGCGGCGCGAGGCGCGCGGGCGGAACTTTTCGCTGCGGCTGGCGGGAACGCGCTCGCTGCGCCTGCGCGGCCCGTCCGGCTGGCTGCCGGAAGCGGCGGCGTGGGGGTTCGTCGCTCTGGAAACGGCGGTCTACGGCCTGATCTTCGCCGGCAGCGTCACAAAGACGTGGGGAGCCGACTTCACGCTGACGACGGCGCATCTGCGCAGCCTGTGGAACTTCAGCGGCAACGGTTTCGCGCGCAGCCTGGCCTGTTCCGTTGCGGCGGGGCTGGGCGGCGCGGTGCTGGGAGCGGCGCTGGCGCGGCTGCTGGACCGCGCCCCCGAGGCGCTGCGGCGCGGCGCGCGCGTGCTGATCGAGCTGCCCTACCTCGTGCCGGGAACGTTTTTCGGCGTGGGTTATCTGCTGGTGTCGTCGTCGCTGTCGTGGGAGGTTCCCGCCGGCTTTTTGATCGCCATGAACTGCCTGTTCCGCCAGCTTTCGCCGTCGACGTGGTCGGCGCAGGCGGGATTAGCTCAAATCAATCCCGAGCTGGAACTGGCCGTGCGCGACCTCGGCGGCGACCAGGGGCGCGTGCTGCGCGACATGCTGCTGCCGCTGCTGCGTCCGTTTATGCTGGTGTCGTTCATCAACGCTTTCAGCGCCGCCATGACCAGTACGGGGCCGATCATCTTCCTGGTCAGCCCCTACGCGCGCGTGGCGGCGGTGGAGCTGTTCGAGTCGATCAACAGCGGCAAGTACGGCGACGCCTCGGCGATGGCCTCGCTGCTGATCGCGGCGATTTTGGCGGTCAACGCGCTGGCCTGGAAAATCAGCGAAAGGAGAGGTTGAATGCTTTCATTCGAGAACGTGTCGTTCAGTTACGGCGAAGCGAAAGCTCTCGACGGTTTGACGCTGGCGCTGGAAAAAGGCGAACTGCTGACGCTGCTGGGACCTTCGGGCTGCGGCAAGACGACGACGCTGCAGATCGCCGGCGGATTCCTGTTTCCCGATTCGGGGCGCGTCATGCTCGACGGGCGCGACGTTTCGGCGCTGCCGCCGGAGAAACGTCCTACGGCGACCGTGTTTCAGAGTCACGCGCTGTTTCCGCACCTGAGCGCGGAGGAAAACGTCGCCTACGGCCTGCGCGTGCGCGGAACGCCCCGCGCGGAGCGGCTGCGGCGCGCGGCGGAAATGTTGGAGCGCGTCGGTCTGGATGGCTATCAAAGGGGGCGCGTGCAGGAACTGTCGGGCGGCCAGCAGCAGCGCGTGGCTCTCGCCCGGGCGCTGATCCTCAGCCCGCGGGTGCTGCTGCTCGACGAACCGCTCTCGAGCCTCGACGCGCGGCTGCGCGTGCGCATGCGCGCCGAGATCCGTTCGCTGCAAAAGGCGTTCGGCATCACGGCGCTGTACGTCACGCACGACCAGGAGGAAGCGCTGTCGATCTCCGACCGCGTGGCGCTGATGCAGGGAGGGCGGCTCATGCAGGTGGGCACGCCCGAAGAAGTCTATTTTTCGCCGCCGATTTTATCGGCGACGCGTTCCCCGTGATCCTGGAAGGGAAGCGCGACCTGCTCCGCCCCGACCAGATCGCCGTCGCGGAAGACGGTCCGCTGGTCGGAACGCTGGTCTCGCGCGCGTTCCTCGGCGCCTCGACGGACTGGATCATCGACTGGCAGGGGCAGACGCTGCGCGCCTCCATACCCAGCGCCGCCGAACCGGCGCGCGAGATCGGCGGCGAAGTGCGCTTCGCGATCCTGCCGCCCCGGAATCACGACGAATAAAAACCGCTTCAACCGTCGCTCCTTTTAAACGGATTTTTCATTTTTATATTTTCGTAAGATGCGCATAATGTTGAAAAAGGGACAGAAATTGATATATCTTATGGAAATCGCTCCCAAAAGTTCTATAATGTAAAAATCTTTGCCGCACGTCGGCTGCCCGACGCTGAAAAGCTCCTGCGGCGCGCTTGACAGTTATGTCTGCGAAATGCTATATTTTGATCATAGAAATCATAGAATGTTCACAGCAATTTTCAGAGCGAGAGAGGAGCAGGTTCCATGAATTCTACGCGCAACATCATGGCGCTCATCGAGACGCTGCTCGCCGACGGCGGCGAGCTCGGCGTCCGCGAGCTGGGGATGCGGACGGGCATTCCCAAGAGCACGGTCCAGCGCTTTCTGTCAGGAATGGAAGAGAACGGCTGGGTCGCGCAGGACAAGAGGACGCAGGGCTATCGGATCGGTTACAAGCTGCTCGGCCAGTCGAACGGCTGGGCGCTTCGTCTGGCGTTGGTCAACCAGTCCCAGGATCTGCTGAAGGCGTTGTGCAATCAGACCGGGCAAAGCGTGTCTCTGTGCACGCTCGACGGGTTCAGCGGTCTCAGCGTCGCCGCGTCTTTGCCCGAAGACGCGCCCGCGCTCGCGGGCCGTCGCGCGAAGCTGTTCGACCTGCACGCCGGCGCGGCGGGCAAGGCGCTGTTGGCTTTCGCGCCCGAGCCGCTGCAGAAGTACATCGTCTATTCCGAGCCGAAAAGCTACACGTCCGCGACGATCACCGGCTCCAAAGAGCTGCTGGCGGAGATCGAGAAGATCAGAGAGAAGCGTTATGCCGTCAGCGTCGAAGAGTTGGTGCCGGAAACCGCCGAAGCGGCGGCGCCGATCCTGAACCCCGATGGGACGGTCATGGCGGTGTTGGCCATCGGCGGCGCGAAAAATTCCGTGGTGCCGCAGTTCGAGGCGTTTCGCGGCGTCCTTCAGAAAGCCGCCGCCCGACTGCGAAAAAGTATCCTCGATTCGTGAACCGAAGAAATTTCCGGCGACAAAAAAATCCGGCGCTCCCGCACGACAGGAGCGCCGGATTTTTTTGTCGCCGATCAGACGGCCGCGGCTTCGAAGCGGCTGAGCACGCGCAGCATCCGCCGGGGCAGATGGCGCTTCCAGAACGCGGCGGCGCTGGTGATCCAGCCCTCGGCTTCCGTGCCGATGCCGAGGCCGAAGCCGTGTCCGAGATGCGGGTACTTGTGGAATTCCGTGTCGATGCCGCAGGCCGCCAGCGCGTCGAGACGCTTTTTCATCACCCGCCAGTCGCAGACGGGATCGTTTTCGCCCACGCAGACGTAGGTGGGCGGTTCCCGGCGGGTGTGATTGGTGTGCCCGGTGTACTGCAGCACCAGCGTGCCGGGGCGCGGCAGCTGCGCGCCGCCGAAACCGTGCGGCCCGTACGAGGCCAGATAGGCGGCGATATGGGCGCCGACCGAGCTGCCCCAGAGCGAATAACACTCCGTGCCGACGTTGAGCTCTTCCGCATGGGCGAAGATCTGCGTGATCGCCGCCGCCAGATCTTCGCAGGCGGCTTCGAGACTTTCGGTCCGATAGTGGAGCGTAAAGGCGTTGAATCCCATGCGGCTCAGCTCCAGCGCGTGCGGCAGGCTCTCGTGGAGCGACGCGACATATTGGAAGCTGCCTCCCGCGCAGATAACGGCAAACGGCGCTTTTTTGACGCCGCGGAAAGAGAACAGCCCCGTCTCCGCCTTGGCCGGATCCCTGCCTTTCTCTTCGTCGGAATAAAGGTCGTAGAAGATCTTCTCGCCGTTCTTTTCCCGCGCGAGCATGGAGTTGAGGACGTTCAACGTGACGTCGACGCTCAAATGCCTATGATAGGGGAACAGCGGCGCGATCTGCGCCAGCGTGCGTTTTTTGTCGGATTCGCTCAGACGCCCGGGAAAAAGGAGATGGCCATATCCCTTGAAATTTTCGTTTGCGATGACATCTGTGATTTTCGTTTCAGCGTTCATTTCCGCCCGACCTCCTTTGCCCGTGATCGGAGAATCCTTCCAAAAGAGAAAAACCGATCTTTTGAAAATGAAGAAGACAGCCTTGAAAGTATTTCTTTGTGATTAACTAATTTAATTCTATCATGGAGCGATCAGATTACCAAGCGGCGCGCAAGGAAAAATTGCTATAAAAAAATAATAAAATTAAGAAATGATAGTTTTGAGCCAAAATGCCTCATTCCATGAGACGGGAAAACGCTCCGTGCATACAGAATAAATTATAGTTGCGGCGTGACGCGATGAAAACTGAATTTGAGACTTTTATTTCTGACGAATCAGATCCCCATTCCCTTCTTCTCCGAGAGAAACATGATGTGCTTTGTCTTATTTGATTCAAGTGACGTGATGAAGGGTCAGAGGGAAGATTTTATTTTAAACTCTTAAAATAAAAGTTGTGGATGGAGAAGATCTCCATAACTTCCCATGCCGGACGCGTTTTGTCCCCCCCATAAAAGGAGACGCGCCGCACTCGGCGCGTCTCTCTTTAATACTGCCGCTCGATTCTGTGATACCGATTTTCAATGAAAAGGCGTCATTGAAAACGCCGCGCCTCGTATTCCATCATCAGCGCAGTACGGCAGACTGTCGCGGGCGCTTTTTCAAAAATGTTCCACGTGGAACATTTTTGCGCTGAGGCGGCGGAAAACAAGCGGCCATGCCGATCTGCAAGATGCGGAACAGCATGGCCGAAAAAACAGTTTGCCTTTTTTCTACTTGGCGGGGCCGCCGAACGCGGGCAGTACGCCGCCGGCGTAGGCGCCGAGGATGTACTTGGAAACTTTGTCGCTCTGCAGGGCTTTGATCAGCGCCTGCACGTCGGCGTTGTTCTCGTTGCCGGCCTTGACGGCGATGACGTTGGCGTAGGGCGAATCGGCGCCTTCGACGAGCAGGGCGTCCTTGGCGGGGTTGAAACCGGCGGGCAGTGCGTAGTTGCCGTTGATCACGGCCGCGTCCACGTCGTCGAGCGAGCGCGGCAGCTGGGCCGCCTCGAGCGAACGGAACTTGAAGCCGTGTTTGTTCTCTTCGACGTCCAGCTCGGTGGCGGTGAGGCCGCTGTCCGCCGCCAGCCTGATCAGTCCGGCGGACTGGAGCAGCAGCAGGGCGCGCCCGCAGTTGGTGGGATCGTTGGGGACGGCGATGAGCGCGCCGTCTTTGAGCCCTTCGAGCGTGGCGAACTTCTTCGAGAACAGCCCCATGGGTTCTACGTGGATGGTGGCGGCGGAGGCCAGATCGAGGCCGCGGTCTTTGCAGAAGCTCTGCAGGTAGGGCAGGTGCTGGAAGTAGTTGGCGTCGAGTTCGCCGTCGCTGAGCGCCAGGTTGGGCGTGACGTAGTCGGTGAACTCCACGATCTGCAGGTCGACGCCCTGGGCTTTGAGGTCGTCCCTGACCTGGGCGAGGATCTCGGCGTGAGGCGTGGGCGTGGCGCCGACGCGCAGCGTGCCGGCGAAGGACGCGCCGGCGAAGCACAGAGAAACGGTAAGAGCGAGAACACAGATTTTTTTCATTGCAGCAAAACCTCCCGAAAAATAAATTATCGATTCCGGCTCAGATTCCGGACGATTTTATTACCGAGCCATTGAATTCCTTGAACAATGGCGATAATAACGACGACGGCGGCGATCAGCACGTCGCTGCGGAAGCGGTGGAAGCCGTAGCGGATGGCCACGTCGCCCAGCCCGCCGCCGCCGATGGCCCCGGCCATGGCGGAGCTGCCGACGATGGCGATGACCGTCAGCGTCGCGCCCGCGGCCAGCGAGGGCAGCGCTTCGGGAATCATCACTTTCAGGACGATGGTCCTGACGTCGGCGCCCATGGCCTGCGCGGCTTCGATCACGCCGCGGTCCACTTCCTTGAGGGCGCTCTGCACGACGCGCCCCACGAACGGCGCGGCCGAGATCGACAGCGGCACGATGGCGGCCGTGGTGCCGATGGTGGTGCCGACGATCAGCCGCGAGAGCGGGAAGAGGATGATCATGAGGATGATGAACGGGAAGGAGCGAAAGACGTTGACGAAGACGTCGAGCGCTTTGCCGGCAAAGCGGCTTTCGCACAGGCCGCCCTTTTCGGTCAGCGTGAGGGCGATGCCCAGCGGCAGCCCCAGCAGGATCGCGAACAGACTCGACAGGCCGACCATGTAGAGCGTCTGCAGCGTCGGTCCGGCCAATAGGTCGAAGATTTTAGCCATTCCAGACCACCTCCACCTGCACGTTATGGGCGCGGATCATGTCCATCGCCGCGGCGATCACCTGCGGCGCGCCGCCGAACTGCACCGTGAGGGTGCCGACGCGCGACACGTAGAGGCTGTCGATAGCGCCGGCGAGAATGTTGACGTCGGCCCCCGTAGCCTTGATCGTCTGCGAGATCAGGGGCGCTTCCGCCGCCGAGCCGTCGAACGTCAGCACCGCCACCGGCTTGCCGCTCTCGCGGGGCAGTCCCGCGCCTTCGTCGTAGCCGGTGCGCGGCAGTTTGGCGAGGAACTCGCGCGCCGTTTTCGAGCGCGGGTTCAGGAATATTTCTTTCACCGTTCCCTGCTCGACGATGCGCCCCGACTCGATGATGGCCACGCGCGAGCAGATCTCGCGGATGACGTTCATCTCGTGGGTGACGACGACGATCGTCAGCCCCATGAGACGGTTGATGCCGGCCAGCAGGCCGAGGATCGATTTGGTGGTGCGGGGATCGAGAGCGCTGGTGGCCTCGTCGGAGAGCAGCACGTGCGGCCGGTTCGCCAGCGCGCGGGCGATGGCGACGCGCTGCTTCTGCCCGCCGGAAAGCTGCGACGGGTAACTGCCGGCCTTGTCGGAAAGCTCGACGACGTCGAGCATTTCGGCGACGCGGTCTTTGATGTCTTTCGGCTTCCAGCCTTCCAGTTCCAGCGGAAAGGCGACGTTGCCCGCCACCGTTCGCGAGGCCAGCAGGTTGAAGTGCTGAAAGATCATGCCGATCTTGCGCCGCGCCAGCCGCAGTCCGCCCGCGTCGAGCGCCGTGATCTCCTGCCCGTCGATGGCGACCTGTCCGCCGCTGGGTTCTTCGAGGCGGTTGATCGTGCGCAGCAGCGTCGATTTGCCCGCGCCCGAGAGGCCGATGATGCCGAAGATCTCGCCGTCGGCGATGTCCAGGTCGATGCCCGACAGCGCCTCGACGGAACGGCCGTCGGGCGCGCGATAGATTTTTTTGATGCCGCGGAGCTGGATCATGATTTCACCTTCCTGAAAAGCGCGCGTCGTGCGGGGAAGAACGAAAAAGCCGCCCTGCGATGGCAAGGCGGCTCAAATCCCTCTTTGAGGCTTCCCCTCATCGCTGTCAGCAGGACCACCTTTCCCCGTGCGGGCAGGTTGGTGCAGGATCATCGAGCTGACTCTCTCCCCTGACTCTTGATAAAAGTTGCGCTGTTTGATTGCCGGGTATGATAACACAATCTTCCGCGAAGCGCAAGAGAGCGCCGCGGATCCGGCCGACGGAACGTTTTCGTGAAATTCTTCAAGGTAAATGCAACGCAACATCCGGTACCCCGTTGCATTAAATCTGAATTAAAAGAAGCTTGCAT
>NZ_RAWT01000096.1:0-1411 GCF_003612005.1 Pyramidobacter sp. CG50-2 | reverse complement strand
CAGAAGGCTTCGATCTGTCCCAGCGAGTGGGAAACGATGACGATAGTGGCGCCGCACTCCTTGATCTCGCGCAGGCGGGCGAGGCATTTCTCCTGAAAGTTCATGTCGCCGACGGCAAGGATCTCGTCGATCAGCAGCACGTCGGCATCGACGTTGATCGCCACGGAAAAGGCGAGGCGCATGTACATGCCCGAAGAATAGGTGCGTATGGGGTTTTCGATGAAGGGTTCCAGTTCCGAAAAGGCGATGATCCGGTCGAGGCGTTTGCCGGTTTCCTTGCGGCCGACGCCGAACATGGCGGCGTTGAGGTAGATGTTCTCGATGCCGTTCATGTCGGGATGAAAGCCGGCCCCCAGCTCGATCAGGCAGGAGACGCGGCCGTTGACGGAGATCGCGCCGCGGTCGGGAAAGAGGATGCGGGAGAGCAGCTTGAGCGTGGTGCTTTTGCCGCAGCCGTTTTCGCCGACGAGGCCGACGGCTTCCCCCTGCTCGATGTCGAACGAAACGTCTTTGAGGACCCAGCGCTCGTCGTAGCGGTTCCTTTTGCGAAAGAGCAGGCGTTCTTTCAACGTTCGATTTCGGTCGTAATAGATCTTGAATCGTTTGGCGACGTCATGGACCTGAATGGCTTTCATCGTTACAGTTCCTCCGCAAAACCGCGCTGCAATTTTTCAAAGACGTACCAGCCGACGCCCAAAACGAGAACGCCCATCGCGAGCGAGTGCAGCAGCGTGGAGAGTTCCGGCGCTTGGGCGGCGTAAAGGATGTCGCGATAGGCCGTGATGACGGGAGTCATCGGGTTGAGCATGAAAAGCGGCAGGTACCGCCGCGGCACCATGGAGATCGGGTAGAGGACCGGAGTGAGGTACATCCACAGCATGGAAACGATGCCGAGCATGTACTCCAGGTCGCGGCAGTAAACGGTGACGGCCGACGTCAGCAGGGCGACGCCCAGGCAGATGACGTACTCGACGAGCATGACGAACGGGAGGCACAGGAGCGCGCGCAGGTTGAAGCCGACGCCCGATACGGCGACGACGGCAAACACGACGACGAAACAGTAGAGCATGTTGACGAAGCTTGTCGTGACAAAGGCGATGGGCAGGACTTCGCGCGGGAAGTAGATTTTCTTGACCATGCCGCCCTGGGCCAGGACGGAACCGCAGCCGCCGGTGAGCGAGGCGTTGAAGAAAGTCCACGGGATCAGGGCGACGAAAAGGAATAAATAAAACTTGTCGATCCCCGCGCGCATGATGGTTGAAAAGACGATCGTATAGACGATGAGCTGTAAAAGAGGATTCAAAAACGTCCAGGCAAAACCGAAGAAAGAACGTTTGTAGCGTCCGTGAAGATCCCGCCGCACGAGGTTGTAGACCATCTCGCGGTAAGCGTAGATCTCTTTGGCTCTGGC
>NZ_RAWT01000047.1:0-20898 GCF_003612005.1 Pyramidobacter sp. CG50-2 | reverse complement strand
GGGCGCGAGGAAATGGAGAAGATCGCCGGCTGGATCGACCGCGTCGTCACCCACATCGACGACGAAGCGGAGATCGGGAAAGTCCGCGCCGAGATCACCGAACTCTGCGAGGCGAAACCGCTCTATCCCGGGCTGTACTAAGGAGGTAAACATGTTTCAATATCTATCTGAAATTACAGATGTCCTTTGGGGAACCCCTCTTACTATTTTGATGATTGGCGTCGGTCTGTATCTAAGCATTCGCACAAAATTTTTTCAATTTACAGGTTTTACGACTATTTATCGATTAACAGTCAATGAAATGTTCGGGAGAAATAAAAAGACGGATGATGACCATGCTAAACACTCGGGAATGCTGAAGCCTTTTCAGGCGCTCTCGACCGTTTTAGCAGGCACAATCGGGTCAGGTAACATTGCAGGAGTTGCTGCGGCAATTGCCGTAGGCGGCCTCGGGGCTGTTTTTTGGATGTGGATCATTGCATTTGTCGGTATGATCACAAAAATGGCCGAAGTGACCCTTGCGCTGGCATTCCGCAAAAAAGGGACAGACGGTGAGTTCTATGGCGGACCAATGCATTACATGCGCAAAGGCCTCAGCAAAGGCGGCAAAACACTCGCGGCTATCTATTCTGCAGCGTTACTCATCTATGTTATTACTGACGCATGCTTTATTCAGGTGCATACCTTGGCGGAAACAACACAGAGAGTCTTTCGTGTTCCTCTTCTCATTGCGGGGGCTGTAACGGTTCTCGTCGCAATCGTCATCATCGTAGGCGGCACAAAACGAATCGGTGAGTTCTGCGGCAAAATGGTACCGCCTATGTGCGTGCTTTACATTGTGGGAGCAATTGCAGTTATCATTGCAAACGCAAGTGAAATTTCGCATGCTTTCCAGATGATTTTCAAGTATGCCTTTGCCCCTACTCCCGCGGTAGGTGGATTTTTAGGCGCTACTACCTCGCTGGCAATAGGGCAGGGCGCAGCTCGCGGAATTTTCTCAAACGAAGCCGGCATTGGCACAGCCTCAACCGTCCACGCGACATCAAAGACGGATCATCCGGCGCATCAGGGCATGTACGGCATTCTTGAAGTGTTTATTGATACCATTATCGTATGTACGCTCACTGCGTTGGCAATTTTGACCAGTGGCGTATGGACCGGGGGAGAATCCGGCGTCAATCTGACCATCAGCGCATTTGAAACTGCATGGGGCAGCCAGGGGATTATTGTGCTGGGTATTGCCATCATCCTTTTTACATTTTCGTCGTATCTCGGATTCTTCGTTGAGTATCGTACCTGTATCGAAACGATTTTCGGGGAGAAAGCGGTTAAATATTTGCAGTGGTTTTTCTTCATACCGCCAATGCTTGCAGTCACAATGCAGGTAGAAGAGGTTTGGACAATGGCAGATATGGCAATCGGTTTCATTGTCATACCGAATATGATCGCGATAGTAATGCTTTCAAATAAATTTATTGCATACTTCAAAGAGTATAAACAGATTCTTGCAGGAAATACTGCAGAGAGAATGCCGTGGGGAGAATAGTCATGGAACTGAAGTAAGTCGGATAATATCGCATGCAGACAACATAAAAACTATGTCTTTTTCTTCCACGGAGCTGTATGTACACTCAAATAGCGGTGCAGGGAAAAGTCTAAAAGTAATGAGTAGTTTTCTCAGGAGGACTCTGCGACAGAGCCCCCTACGGTTCAAACAGCATCACACTTCTAATTTTTAAGGAGGAATCACTATGGTCAGAACGTGTTTTGTGAGAAAGGCACTCGCCGCAGCAGCTGTCGTTATGATTTTGGGCGCCGGCACGGCTTCCGCCGCTCCGGAGTATAAGTGGCGTTTCGGGCAGACCTCGGTCCGTGCCTCGCAGGGCAAGTCCTACAAACTTTTCTGTGAGTTAATCAAGAAATACAGCAACGGCCGTATCGAAGTCGAGTTTTTCCCCGACAATCAGCTCGGGACTCTCAATGAGATCTTCCACGCCGTGCAGGACGGCGAAATCGAGATGTGCGGTTTCGCTCCTTACGTCAATCTCGTTCCCGGCGGCATGTTCAACTGGATGCCGTGGACCGTCGAATCGTGGGAAGAGTGCAAGATGGCTTTCTCGCGCCCCGACGGATGTCTCTACGTGCCTCTCGAGGAGGCCATGAAGGAAGTCGGCGTTCACATTCTGTTCACCGTTTCGCAGGGCTCCTACGGCATCGGCAACAGCGTGCGCCCGATCAAAACGCCGGCTGATTTCAAGAATCTGAAAATGCGTGTTTCTTCGTCGCTCGGCTGCGTCCGCGGCCTGCAGAACATGGCCGAGGGAACGGGTATGACCGTCGAAACCGTGCCGTGGGGCGATCTTTACAACGCCCTGGCGAAGGGCGTGGTCGACGGCTGCTGGGATATGTGGCCTTCGCTCGTGGAGGAGCGTCACTGCGAGGTCATGAAGTATTACACGTCTCTGGATTGGATGTGGGACGCCAATCAAGTCGTCATCAACGCCGAACTTTGGGCGAAGCTGCCCGACGATCTCAAAGCCGCGATCCGGAAGGCGGCCGACGAAGCCGAAACCGATCAGTACGCCATCCAAATCGCCGAAGAGGACAATTTCAAAGAGTTCCTCAAGAAGCAGCCGAACTTCGAAATTTACTATCCGACCGAGGCGGAGCGCGCCGAGTTCCGCAACCGCGCCCGCAATCTCGACAACTGGAACGATCTTTGCAAGCCGTGGCTCGACAAGCACTTCCCCGGTCAGGATATGACCGTGAAGATTCTCGACCAGCTCCGAATCAACCGCGAAAAAGTATTAGCCGACAAGGCCGCAGCTGCAAAGTAACGATCAGTCTCACAAGGGGGCGGCCCGAAAGCCGTCCCCTTTTTTGAAGCAAGATCTCTGTGACAGAAAAGGCGGTGCATTATGAAAAAACTCTTTTCTTTCCTGCAGAAAACCGAATTCTTTCTCGGCTCTCTCGGGCTCCTGCTGGCCATAATCCTCACGTTCTGTCAGGTGGTAAACCGCTACTGGCTCCATTTCGAAATCATGTGGATCAGCGACGCGGCGTTGTACATCTTTATTTTCACTATTTATGTGGCGATTTCCTACGGAGCCGCCGTGAAGACGCACATCGCCGTCGACATCCTTTCCGACGTCTTGTGCAAGGACAGCCGGGCGAAACGCGCTCTGTTCGACATGGCGAAGAGCGCCGTCACCGTCGCGATGATCCTGGCCATGTGGAGCCCCACGCTGCGCGTCGTCAAACGCGCCTGGAAGCATCCCGAGTTCGCCACGCTGGTGCGCTGGTTCAACACGAGCTGGCTCGTGTATGCCATGGGCGTCATGATCGTGTTGAGCGTTCTTCATTACGGCTGGCATGTCTGCGAGGATATTTTCGAGCTGCAAAAACTCCGTTGGGAAAAAGAGGTGAAGGAGTAATGTTCGATCTCGGCACTTCCACAACTCTCGTTACGTTCCTCGTCGGTATCGTCGCGGGGCTGCCCATCGGCTGGGTTTTCATCGGCGCGACCGCCCTCGGCGTCATTCTCGGCGGCGGCACGATGACCTTCATCGCCAACTCCTTTTTCCATTCGCTCGACTCCTCGACGGTCATGGCCATTGCCTTTTTCGTTTTTTCCGGCGCTCTCATCGGCGAGGCCGGGCTGGCGGACCGCATCGTCAATTTTTCTTACGCGCTGGTCGGGCGCCTCAAGGGCGGCCTGACGGCCGTCGGCATCGTCGCCACGCTGTTCATGGGGGCGCTTACGGGGTCTTCGGTTCCCTGTATCGCCGCGCTGATTCCCCTGCTTGTTCCCAAACTGGAAAAATTCGGTTACAGCCGCGTCTACACGACAGCGCTGCTCTGCTCGTCCAGCTATCTGGGATATCTGATTCCGCCCAGCGTGCCGGCCATGATCTATTGTCTGCTGGCCGGACAATCGGTCGGCGCGCTGTTCCTTTCCACCGTCTTTCCCGGTCTGCTGCTGGCTCTCGGCTACTGCATCCTCAATTACCTTTACGTCGACAAATACACATCCTCCAGCGTTGAAGTCCCGGAGCTGCCCAAGACTTTTATCGCTTCCGTCAAACAGGTGTGCCACACCGGCTGGGTAGCCCTGCCGGCGCTGGGCTGTCCGGCGCTGATTTTGATCGGCATTTACGGCGGCATCTTTACGCCCAACGAAGCCGGCGGCATCGCGGCTATTTACTGTCTGCTGGTCGGCTGGTTCGCTTACCGCGAACTGACCTGGAAGCGCCTGAAAAAAGCCTTGTCCAGCACGGTCGGAACGTTCGGCATGACCACGCTGCTGTTGGCTGGCGGCACGGTTCTGACCCGTTACCTGACCCGGCAGGGCGTGGCTCAGCAGGTGGCGTCGGCCATGCTTTCGATGTTTTCGAGCAAGTACATGATTTTGCTCATGCTCAACGTATTCTTGCTCTTCCTCGGCATGTTCCTCGACGGTATTCCCATTCTCATTCTGGTCGTGCCGCTGGTGCTGCCCCTGATGACGGAACTGGGAGTCAACCTGGTCCACCTCGGCGCGATCATGGTGGTCAACGTCGGCATCGGTGTGATGACGCCGCCGTTCGCCATGTCGATCTTCGTCGGGTCGCGTCTGTCGGAAATCTCCGCGGCCGACCTGACGAAAGCGATGCTGCCTTTCCTGTTCTACGTTTCCATCCCCGTCCTGCTGCTGACAACGTATTTCCCTTTCCTGTCGTGCTGGCTGCCCGAGCTGCTTCTGGGCGCGAACGTCGTCGGCGCGTGGTAAACGGACGGCGGAAGCTTTAACTCACGTTCGAGAGAGTCTTGATTTAAATTTTTTGAGGAGGGAAGGCAATGACGTACGATCTGTTGCTCAAAAACGGCATGTGCTATGCCGGCGACGGCAAGGAAGGCTTTCGCGCCGACGTGGCAGTCAAAGACGGCAAAATTGCCGCCGTCGGCAGCGTTCAGGCCGAGGCACGCCGCACGATCGACGCCGCGGGGCTGGCGGTGGCTCCCGGTTTTATCGACACGCACAGTCACTCCGACCTGGTGGCTCTGGTCGAACCCGAAATCGCCAATAAAACGACTCAGGGCGTCACGACGGACATCATCGGTCAGGACGGGATGTCGCTGGCTCCCGTCGTGCCGGAATTTCTGTCTTCATGGGAAAAGACGATGGCCGGGCTGGAGGGACAGTACCCGGTCGACTGGAAATGGCGCTCCGCCGAAGACTATCTGAAACGCCTCGACGCGATGCCGCTGGGGCCCAATCTCGCCTACCTGGCGCCGACGGGCAATATCCGCATGTGCGTAATGGGTCTTGAGAACCGCCCCGCCACGGCCAGCGAGATCGACATGATGAAGGATCTGCTGGAAAAATGCATTGGCGCGGGCGCGGTCGGCCTCTCCACAGGGCTCATCTACCCTCCCAGCAACTATATGACGGAAGATGAGATCGCCGCGGTCACCAGCGTCCTGACCAAATACAATTTGCCGTTCGTCATTCACCAGCGCAGCGAAGCCGACGACATCCTCAACTCGATGGACGAAGTGTTCCGCATCAGCCGCAAGTCGGGCTGCCCCATTCATTTCTCGCATTTCAAAGTCTGCGGCATGAAGAATGCCCATCTCTTCGACGCCGTCATGAAAAAGCTCGACGAAGGGGAAAAAGATATCCAGCTTTCGTTTGACCAGTACCCTTACGCCGCCGGCAGCACCACGTTCAGCGTCATTCTGCCGCCGTGGGCCCACGACGGAGGCGCGGAAAAATGTCTTGCCCGTCTCGCCGACAAGGACGCCCGCGCGCGCATGAAGGCCGACATCGCCAAGGGGATCCCCGGCTGGGACAATTTCGTCGATTTCGCCGGCATGGAAAACATTTTCGTGACGTTCGTGAAGACGCCGAAGAACGCCGACCTGGTCGGCAAGAATATGATCGAGATCGGCCAGATCCGCGGCAAAGATCCCTTCGACGCCTCGTTCGATTTGCTGCTCGAAGAGGAACTGGCGGTCGGCCTGGTGGACTTTTACGGACTGGAAGAGCACGTCGAGGCCATCATCGCGCATCGTCTCCAAAATCCTTGCACCGACGGCATTCTCGGCGCCCGTCCGCATCCGCGCGTATACGGTTCGTTCTCGCGCATTCTCAGTCGTTACGTGCGCGAGCGCAAACTGATGACGCTGCCCGAAGCGATCCGCAAGATGACCTCCCGTCCCGCCTCCATCTTCAAGCTGAAAGAGCGCGGTTTACTCAGGGAAGGCTATGCCGCCGACATCGCCATTTTCGATCCCGAGACGGTGGCCGACAAAGCGACTTATACCGATCCCATGCAGTACTCCGCCGGAATTCCATACGTCGTCGTCAACGGCCGGCTGGTTGTCGACGGCAATCAAGTCGTCAAGGGGAAAGCGGGCAAAGTGCTGCGATTCTATAAGGAGTGATTTTTTTCAGGCGATAGCGACGGAGCGTTCCATTCGCGCGTAACAAGTCCGGCGTCTTTCGTATTTCATCACAAGCCAAGAAGGAGGCAAGCGATCATGTCGAAATTTTTAAACTGGCTGGCCGGCGAGCTTTGGGGCTGGCCCATGATGATTCTCATCTTCCTGTGCGGTCTGATTTTCGGTTTGGGGACGGGCTTCTTTCAAATCCGCAAGCTTCCTTACGTCCTCAAAGAAACGCTCGGCAAGTGCTTCAGAAAGGACGCGCTCGAAGGCGAAGGCACGATCACGCCGCTGCAGGCCGTTTCTTCGGCTCTCGCCGGATGTATCGGCAACGGCAATATCGCCGGAGTGGCGACCGCGATCGCGACCGGCGGTCCGGGAGCCGTTTTCTGGATGTGGATCATGGGCCTTTTCGGCATGATGACGAAATTCGTCGAGGTCGTTCTGGCCGTTCATTTCCGCGAGCAAACGGAGAGCGGCGCCTTTTACGGCGGCCCGATGTACTACATCGAAAAGGGCATGGGTAAAAGATGGAAGCCGCTCGCCATGTTCTACGGCGTGATGATGATCGTCGGGGCCCTCGGCACCGCCGTATGGGTCCAGCCTCACACGATGGCTTCGGCCCTCAAGAGCACTTTCGGTATCCCGCCCCTGGCCACCGTCGTCTGCGCCGTCATTCTCACTGCGCTCGTATGCTTCGGCGGTTTCAAACGCATCGGGCGTTTCGCCGAAAGTATCATGCCTTACTTTGTCGTCGTCTATACCGTATTTTCGCTCGGGGTTATTTTTACGAACATTGCGCGACTGCCCGAAGTGGTCGGCATGATCTTCAAGTACGCTTTCAACCCCCATGCGGCCGTCGGCGGTTTTGCCGGAGGCACGATGATTCTCGCCGTCCGGTACGGCGCGGCGCGAGGCGTTTTCTCCAACGAAGCCGGACTGGGAACGGCTTCGATGGTTCACGCCACGTCGATCACCAGGCACCCCTGCCAGCAGGGTCTGTACGGCATCGTCGAAGTTTTCGTCGATACGATCGTGATGTGTTCGATGACCGCGTTCGTTATCCTGCTTTCGGCTCCCGACGTGTGGAGCGGCGGTTTGAACGGCATCGCCCTTACCATCTCCGCATTCGATACGCTGTACGGAAAATTCGGCGCGTGGATCGTCTCCATATCCGTCATGCTCGCAGCTCTCACGACGATGATCGGCTACTACTTCGAATACAAGACGTCCGTCGTTTATGTCTTCGGCGAAAAAAATATGGGTATCTTCAACGTTTTCTGGCTGATCCCGCCGTTCGTCGCCGTGACGCAGGACGTCGATCTGGTCTGGACGATCGTCGACATTTCAACCGGCATCGAAGGCATCCCCAACATGATCGCCATGCTTGCGCTCGCGCCTATATTTTTCAAGGTTTACAAGCAATGGACTAAGGACAACAACTTATAGCCAGACTCAATAATTACGCAGAAAAACCGAAACCATTCATTAAACGTTCAAGGAGGCTTTTCCCGATGAGTGAAAAATGGCAGGACGAATTGGTCGAACTGGTTCGCGGCATGATTCGCTGTCCCAGTCTTTCCGGGCACGAGGACAAAATCGCCGATTTTGTCGAAAACGCGATGAAGCGCTTCGGCTTCGACTCCACCGAACGCGACCGTTACGGCAACGTTTCGGGGCGCATGGTATTCGGCAAAGGCGGCAAAAAGCTGCTCTTCGAAGGCCACATGGATCACGTCGACATCGCCGACCGCTCCAAATGGACTCACGATCCTTTCGCGGCCGAGATCGTCGGCGGGCGCATGTACGGCCGCGGCACGAGCGACATGAAGGGCAATCTGGGCGCCGCAATCATGGCGGCCAGACTGCTCAAAGAAAATCATGCCGAACTTAACGGAGAACTGATCGTCTGCGGCGGCGTGCACGAAGAATGCTTCGAGGGCGTCGCTTCCGAGGAACTGGGGATCCGCTGGAAGCCCGACTGCGTGATCATCGGCGAGGCTTCGTCGCTGAATCTGAAACGCGGCCAGCGCGGCCGCGCCGAAGTGGTTCTGGAGACTCTGGGGAAATCCGCCCACTCGTCCAATCCCGAGGTCGGCCTTAACGCCGTAAAGACGATGGCGCCGCTTCTGACCGCCATCGAGCGCGATTTCAAGCCTAAAGAGCAGCCTGTGCTCGGCAAAGGCATTCTCGAACTGACCGACATCATTTCCTCCCCTTATCCCGGCGCCAGCGTCGTGCCCGAAAAGTGCCGCGTCACGTACGACCGGCGTCTGCTCGTGGGAGAAACCGACGCCGAGGTGCTGAAGCAGATTCAGGACATCGTCGACGCGCAGAAGAAGCTCGATCCCCGTCTGGACGCCAGAGTTTATCTGGCTACCGGCACGGAAAAGTGCTACACCGGCGAGACGATCTCCGCGACGCGCTACGCGCCCGGTTGGCTGTTCCCCGAAGACAACTGGTTCGTCGCGGCGGCGCTGGAAGGGCTGAGGAACGCCGGATTGAATCCGGAATTCTCCCATTACGCTTTCTGCACCAACGGCAGCTATTACGCCGGCAAGGCGGGGATCCCCACCGTCGGCTTCGGCGGCTCGCTCGAATCGCTGGCCCACGTGGTCGACGAATACATCGAGATCGACCAGCTCTGCAAGGCCTGCGAAGGCTATCAGGGCATCGTCCGCGCCGTTCTTCGCTAGAGGCACGTCATGGCTTTCTACACGCTCAAATGCGCCCTCTGCGGGCGCGAATTCCCCGCCGAAAGCACGTTGAAAACGTGTCCCGACTGCGGGATCCACGGCACTATGTACGTGCTGTACGACTACGACGAAGTGAAAAAACAGATCGACCGCACCTCTCTGGCGGCGGATCCGCGTTTCAGTCTTTGGCGCTACGAAGCCCTGCTTCCGATGCGGAAAAATTCGCGCCGCCCCACGCTTCAGGTCGGCTGGACGCCGCTCTACGATATGCCCCAGATCGCGTCCGAATACGACGTCGGGCAGCTTCTGATCAAGGACGACGGACGCAATCCCACGGCTTCGCTCAAAGACCGCGCCAGCGCCGTCGCCGTAACGCTCGCCGCGGAGCGAAACCGCGACGTTCTCGCCTGCGCGTCGACGGGCAACGCCGCCAGTTCGCTCGCGGGTTTCGCCGCCAACATGGGATTGAAAAGCGTGATCTTCGTTCCGGAAACGGCGCCAGTCGCCAAAGTGACGCAGCTGCTCGTGTTCGGCGCACGGGTGTTCCTCGTCAAGGGAGATTACGCCGCAGCGGTGCGGCTGGCGATCGAGGCCATCGAACATTACGGCTGGTACGACCGCAACTGCGCGATCAACCCGTTCCTCGTCGAAGGGAAAAAGACCTGCGCGATGGAGATCGCGGAACAGTGCGACTGGGACGTCCCCGACAAAGTTTTCGTCTCCGTCGGCGACGGCTGCATCGTCAGTTCGACGTACAAGGGTTTTTACGATCTGTACAAGATCGGCGTCATCGACCGTATTCCTCAGATCATCGGCGTTCAGGCGGAGGGCGCCTGCCCGATCCACAGGGCGATTCAGGAGGGCGCCGATAAAGTCGTATTCGGCCCCTCGCACACGATTGCCGACAGCATCGACGTGGGCGCGCCGCACAACTGGGCGAAAGCGCTTCACGCGATCCGCGCTTCTCATGGGAATACGACCGCCGTCAGCGACGCCGAGATCCTTTCCGCCGTCGCCGAACTGCCGCGAAAAAGCGGCGTGTTCGCCGAGCCCGCGGGAGCGACGGCCTACGCCGGTTTCGTCAAATTCGCTCGCGAAAGACGTCTCAAGGCGTCGGACCGCGTCGCCGTGATCATTTCAGGCAACGGCCTCAAAGACGTCGCCTCGGCGCAGAAAGCGGTTCCGCCGGCTGCAAAAGTCGCCCCAAACATGGAGGAACTGATAAAAATTCTCGGCTGACGGCGTTTTTGCCCAAACGACTCATCCGCGGCATTTTTATACGCTTCGGCGTTCCCCCCAATTTTATTTATTAAGGAGAGACTCAAAATGTACGACCAAATCAACCTGCTCGTCGACAAGGAAAGACGAAAGAACGGCATCGAGCGCGCCAAATCGCGGTATATCCTCATCCCCACTTTCCGCCAGATGAAAAACCCCGACAAGGAGACGCCGGCGAAAGTCAAGGAAGGACTGAAAGAAACCGGCTTGTGGGACGTCAATCCGCTGAACCTGTTCCGCATCACCTGGAAGAACGAGCCCAAAACTTCCGGCGGGCTCTACGGCGGCGTCAACTTCATCGAGTTTCCCAGCTCGCTGACGGGAGTGAAGGCGCGCATTTTCGCTCTCGTCGGCAAATGGTTCCCCACCGGGGCCCACAAAGTCGGCGCAAGTTTCGGCTGCCTTGTACCCCGTCTTGTCACGGGACAGTTCGATCCAACCCGCGATTGGGCCGTCTGGCCTTCGACGGGCAACTATTGCCGCGGCGGTGCGTACAACTCCCAGCTGCTCGGCTGCCGCTCCATCGCCATCCTCCCCGAAGGCATGAGCAAGGAACGCTTCGACTGGCTCCGCACCGTAGCCGGCGAGATCATCGCCACGCCCGGCACGGAGAGCAACGTCAAAGAAATTTACGACAAAGTCCATGAACTGCGCTCGACCCGCGACGACGTGGTGATCTTCAACCAGTTCGAGGAGTTCGGCAATTATCTGTGGCATTACGAAGTTACGGGCGGCGCGCTCGAAGAAGTGGCGAAAGGCTGCATGCGCCCGGGCGACCGCCTCGCCGCGGCCGTTTACACGACCGGCTCCGCCGGGACGATCGCCAGCGGCGACTATCTGAAACAGATCTGGCCCGGCATGAAGATCGTCGCCAGCGAAGCGCTGCAATGCCCCACCTTGCTGCGCAACGGCTGGGGGGCACACCGCATCGAAGGCATCGGCGACAAACACGTGCCCTGGGTACACAACGTGCGCAACACGGACATGGTCACCGCCATCGACGATAACGACTGCATGGCACTGATCCGCCTGTTCAACGAACCTGCCGGTCGCGAATTCCTCCGCCGCGCGGGAGTGCCCGCGGCCCTTACGGAACAGCTGGATCTGCTGGGCATTTCCGGCGTCGCCAATTTGCTGAGCGCGATCAAGGCCGCCAAGTACTACGAAATGGACGAGCACGACGTCGTTTTCACCATTCTTACCGACTCGATGGAAATGTACGGCTCGCGCCTGCAGGAACTCGAAGCGGAATTCGGGGCGTACGGCGCCGTTAACGCCGAAGTCGACTTCGCGAGCCGCCTGCACGGGCAAAAAAGCGATAATGCGCTGGAGCTCACCTATCCCGAACGCCTGCGCGTCCATAACCTGAAGTATTACACATGGATCGAGCAGCAGGGCAAAACCAGCGAAGAACTGCATAGCCAGTGGTATGACGCCGACAATTACTGGGGCGAGATCCGTACCATGGCTCCGAAGATCGACAAACTCATCGAAGAATTCAACGTCGCGACGGGACTGAATTAATCGCTCCGCCCGAAACGGCGGGCCGCGGATGGAAAAGGCCGAAAGCCTCCGCTCCGCGTCCCGCCGTTTTTATTTGAAGAAACGTTTCTCCCAAACATTACGAACTTTTATTTTTTGCCCTGTGATTTTACAAAGGTATTTTGTGTATCTTGTCCGTAAAAATGTTATACTTGTTTCTGTTGCATATCGTATATAAATCCTCTACGAAGCGGCAAAAAGCGCGCCGCGGGATCAGGGCGAGCGGTACAGCACAAAATTCAACGACAGCCAGGGAAAAAACAATGCCTATTCCTCAGAGAAAACAAAAATTCATACGCGAGAGCGCCAAAGAGAAAATCTACAGGACCCTCCAAAGCTGGATCGTCAACGGCACCATGAAGCCCGGGGAACGCATCAGCGATCAGGAAATCGCCGAGTATTTCGACGTCAGCCGCACGCCGGTGCGCGAAGCGCTGCAGCGTTTGTCGGAGCAGGGACTGGTGTATGTCGAGCCGTCGAAGGGGACGCACGTCTCCCCGCTCGACGAAAACAACACGTTCACGATCTACGAAGCGCTGGCGCTGCTTTCAGGCTGCGCGGCGCGGCTCGCCTGCCAGAAGCAGAAAAACGGCGACATACAAAAACTGCGTGAATTGAACGCCGTTTTTCAGAAAGCAATCGAAGCGGGAGAAAATCAGAAACTTGCCACCTTCGACAATCAATTCCACGGATATCTTTTGGAGATGGCTGACAACGCTTACATCTCTGATATAATATACACGTTGACGCTTCACGCCAACCGCTGCGAAAATCTGTATTTTGAGAGAGGCCCCGACAAGATGGCGTCCGTACGCGAGCACAACGCCATCATCGACGCCATCGAAGCGCACGAGCCGGAGGCAAGCGGCCGTTACGCCGAAGAAAACTGGCTCGGCTTTTACCACCGGCGTCTCGCCAAGATACTGTAAGCGCCCCGCGTTTCGGCTTGAAGCTTTACGAGCGGTAAAGAAACATAATTACGGCGTCGCAACGATCAGACGGCCGTAAAATTCATTCAGAAGGGTTGGGGTTCACATGTCCTACACGTCCGATATCGAGATCGCGCAGTCAACGCCTATGCTTCAGATCGAGGAAGTCGCCCGCGGCGCGGGGATCGACGGGAAGTATCTGGAGTTCTATGGCCGCGCCAAAGCCAAGATCGATTACGTCAATCTGCTGAAAGACTGCCCGCGCCCCGACGGCAAACTGGTGCTGGTCACGGCCATCACGCCGACGCCCGCCGGCGAAGGCAAGACGACGACCACGGTCGGCCTGGCCGACGGCCTGCGCAAGATCGGCAAGAACGTGATGGTGGCGCTGCGCGAGCCTTCGCTCGGGCCCGTCTTCGGCGTCAAGGGCGGCGCGGCCGGCGGCGGCTACGCCCAGGTCGTGCCCATGGAAGACATCAATCTGCACTTCACCGGCGACTTCCACGCCATCGGCGCGGCCAACAACCTTCTGGCCGCCATGCTCGACAACCACATCCAGCAGGGCAATTCTCTCGACATCGACACGCGCCGCGTTATCTGGCGGCGCTGCGTCGACATGAACGACCGCCAGCTGCGCAGCATCGTCTGCGGGCTCGGCGGCAAAGCCAACGGCGTGCCGCGCGAGGACGGCTTCGACATCACCGTCGCGTCCGAGGTTATGGCCGTTTTCTGTCTCGCGTCCGGCATCGACGACCTCAAATCCCGCCTGGCGCGCATCATCGTCGCCTACAGCCGCAGCGGCAAACCCGTCACGGCCGGCGACCTGCACGCTCAGGGCGCCATGGCGGCGCTGCTGGTGGAAGCGCTCAAGCCCAATCTGGTGCAGACGCTGGAGCACACGCCCGCCTTCATCCACGGCGGCCCGTTCGCCAACATCGCGCACGGCTGCAATTCCGTCATGGCCACGCGCCTGGCGCTGAAGATGGGCGACTACGCGATCACGGAGGCCGGATTCGGCGCCGACCTGGGCGCGGAAAAGTTCCTCGACATCAAGTGCCGCTTCGCCGGGCTCAAGCCCTCGGCCGTCGTTATCGTCGCCACGGTGCGCGCGCTCAAGCATCACGGCGGCGTCGCCAAGGCCGAGCTGAACGACGAGAATCTGGCCGCGCTCGAAAAGGGGCTGCCCAACCTGCTGCAGCACGTGGAGAACATCACCAAGGTCTACAAGCTGCCCGCCGTGGTGGCGATCAATCGTTTCCCCACCGACAGCGAGGCCGAGCTGAAACTCATCGCCGACAAATGCCGCGAGCTGGGCGTCAACGTGGCCCTGTCGGAAGTCTGGGGCAAGGGCGGCGACGGCGGCGTGGAGCTGGCCAAGGAAGTGGTGCGCCTCTGCGAGCTGCCCAACGATTTTGCCTACGCCTACGACCTCGACATGACCATCGAGCAGAAGCTCGACGCCATCGTCAAAAAGATCTACCGCGGCGACGGCGTCGTCCTCACGGCCAACGCCCGCAAGCAGATGAAACAGTTGGAAGAACTGGGCTTCGGCAATCTGCCCATCTGCATGGCCAAGACGCAGTACAGCTTCTCCGACGATCCCACGCTGCTGGGCGCGCCCCGCGGTTTCGAAGTCACCGTGCGCAACCTCAAAGCCAGCGCCGGCGCGGGCTTCATCGTGGCGCTGACGGGCGAGATCATGACCATGCCCGGGCTGCCCAAGGTCCCCGCCGCCGAGCGCATCGACGTCGATTCCGACGGCAAAATCTCGGGGCTGTTCTAAAAAACTCGGGCGGACTGCGTGAAACAGTCCGCCCTTTTTTCAAACGCGCCACGCCGGCGCGAAAATGTTCCACGTGGAAATTCACCCCATCACACCAGTAAATACCGGACATCAGATTATATGTTTCTTTTCAAATTCGAATGACCGTACGAAAAAAAGGAGAACCCGTCCCATGAAGATGACCGAAAAATCCTGCGCCGATTTCGTCGCCGTCCTCGCCACCAAAGCTCCCGTCCCCGGAGGCGGCGGCGCGTCCGCGCTCTGCGGCGCGATCGGAACCGCGCTGGGCAACATGGTGGGCAGCCTCACCGTCGGCAAGAAGAAGTACGCCGCCGTCGAGGATGAGATCAAAAGCCTGCAGGCCAAATGCGACGCGCTGCAGGCCGACCTGCTGGCGCTGGTGGAACAGGACGCCGAGGTCTTCGCGCCGCTGGCCGCCGCTTACGGCCTGCCCAAAGACACGGGAGAACAGCGGGCGGAGAAAGACCGCGTCATGGAAGCGGCGCTGGGCGCCGCCTGCGGCGTGCCGCTGCGGATCATGGAGAAATGCTGCGAAGCCATCGGCCTGATGGCCGTCTTCGCCGAAAAGGGTTCGCGCCTGGCCGTCAGCGACGCCGGCGTGGGCGCGGCCCTGTGCCGCGCGGCGCTCGAAGGCGCGGCGCTGAACGTGTTCATCAACACCAAAGCCATGAAAGACCGCGCCAACGCTGCCGCCGTCGACGCCCGCGCCGAAAAGATGCTGGCCGGCAGCCGCGGCCGCGCCGACAAAATCTACGAAACCGTCATGAATTCCCTGCGCGCCTGACGCGCCTGTCTCAAAAACAACGGCAACCACGGAGGAACGAAGAAGTGGAGGGCAGACAGGGTGAAGCGCAAAAAAGCAGAGGACGTTTTTTGAACGCCCCTTCAGCGAAGCAGGATATTTGCGAAATCCTTCAAATCCTTTCGCAGAGCGTTCTGGAAATCCCGTTGTCCTGTTTTCCGTTTCGCCGCTCCGCCGCTTCTCCGCGGCTGCTTTCGTTCTCCGATTTCAATCAGGAAAGGCATGTGATTTTTATGGCTCAGATCCTGGACGGCAAGGCCGTGGCCGCCGCCCTCACCGCGCAGCTCAAAAACGACGTGCAGAAGCTCAAAGACCGCGGCGTTTCCCCCTGCCTCGCCATCGTGCGCATGGGCGAACGCGGCGACGACCTCGCCTACGAGCGAGGAGCGACCAAGCGCGCCGCGACCGTGGGACTGGAAGTGAAACAGTTCGCGCTGCCCGCCGAAGCTTCGCAGGACGAACTGCTGGAAGTCATCGCCAAAATCAACGCCGACGCTTCGATCCACGGCTGCCTGATCTTCATGCCGCTGCCGAAGCACATCGACGAAGCGGTCGTGCGCGCGGCGCTGGCCCCCGAAAAGGACGTGGACGGCATCACCGCCGCGTCGCAGGCTGGCGTTTATTCCGGCAAGGCCGTGGGCTTTCCTCCCTGCACGCCATCCGCCTGCATGGAGATCCTCAGGCATTACCGGATCGAACTGAAAGGCGCGAACGCCGTCGTCTTCGGGCGCAGCCTCGTCGTCGGCCGCCCGCTGGCGATGATGCTGCTGGCGCAGAACGCCACCGTGACCATCTGCCACACCAAGACCCGCGACGCCGCCGCCGTCGCCCGCGGCGCCGACGTGCTGCTGGCCGCCGTGGGGCACGCGGGAGCCGTCGGCGAGGCGTTCGTCACTCCCGATCAGGTGCTGATCGACGTGGGCATCAACGTGAACGCCGAGGGCAAGCTCTGCGGCGACGTCGCCCCCGAAGCGGCGCAGAAAGCCCGCGCCTCCACGCCCGTGCCCGGCGGCGTCGGCTCCGTCACCACCACCGTGCTCGCCAAGCACGTGATCGAAGCGGCGCAGCGGACGCTCGAATAATCAAAAATCTTCGCCAACACAAAGCGGCCGAGATCCCCAACGATCCCGGCCGCTTTTTTCATCTCCCCGAATCTTGCCCGTCCGCGCGAGCCGCCCCTACCGCTGCGGGACGGTCCCGCGCAGGGCGTCGAGGCGGGATTCTTTTTCCTTCCGGTCGAGGCGCTGCAGGGCTTCGACCGCGCGTTTGCTGCCGGCGTCGCGGGCAAGCTGGTAATATTGGCGCGCTTTGGCAAGGTCGGCTTCGACGCCGCGTCCTTCTTCATAAGCGCTGCCGAGGTACCAGGCGGCAAGCGCGTGCCCTTGATTGGCCGCCTGTTCGAACCAGCTGATGGCCGCGGAGGGCTCGCCCTCGGGACTGTAGCTGTAGAGCAGCCCGAGATTGAACTGCGCGGCGGCGGAGCCGCTCTCGGCGGCGGCCTGCAGCCAGCGCTGCGCCACGTCGAAGGAACGCTTCACCACAACGCCTTCGGAATAAAGCGTGCCCAGCAGGTTCTGAGCGGGAGCGTAACCCGATTTGGCGGATTCTTCCAGCCATTTGAGCGCCTCGTCGGCATCTTTCCAGGTGCCGATGCCGCGCAGCCGCATCAGGCCGAGGTTGTACTGCGCCTGCGCGCTGCCGCCTTCGGCCGCGGCCGTGTACCAGCGGAAAGCCTCGCGTTCGTCCTTGTCCACGCCCGACCCGGCGGCGTACATGGCGGCCACGTTGCACTGCGCCAGTTCGCTGCCCTGCCGGGCGGCGGCGAGGTACCAGCGGAACGACTCCTGCAGATTGACCGAATAACCGTAGTCGCCGCGCTTCATGATGCCGGCCAGACGGATCTGCGCGTTGGCGTCGCCGCGTTCGGCGGCGCGCCGGTAATGGATGACGGCGCTGCGGATGTCGCGCTCTCCCAGCTGTCCCTGCTCGTACAGCAGTCCCAGCGTATACTCGGCGGGGACGTAGCCGGCTTCCGCCGCCCGGTCGATCATTGCCGCGGCGGCGCGGATCTCGCTGTCCTTTTCGGCCGCGTCGAGACGGAACAGGCCCATGGCGCACATCGCCGCGGGATGCCCCTGTTCGGCGGCGGCGTTGTACCACTTGACGGCGCGGACCAGATCGGGCGCGTGCCAGCGATCGTCGGAGTAGCATTGCGCCAGCGCAAACTGGGCGTCGGCGGAGCCGCTCTCGGCGGCTTTCTCGTAATATTTCAGAGCCTGCTCCATTTTTTCCCGGTCGGTGTCGGATTTGAGCTGCTCGCCCATGATGAACTGCGCGCGCGGATTGCCGCGTTCGGCGGCTTCGCGGTAAAGGCGTAGGGCTTCGCCGCGGTTGGCGGCGACGATCTTGCCCTCCATGTAAAACGTTGCCAGGGCGGTCATCGCTTCCGATTCGCCCATCTCGGCCGCTCTTTTCAGCTTGGCCAAACCGGCCTGTTCGTTCTTCTCGGTGCCGAGGCCGTAGATCTCCATGCGTCCCAGATTGTACAGGGCTTCGCCGTTGCCGCCTTCGGCGCCGAGCGCGTAAAGACGGTAAGCGTCCGTATAAGACTGCGCGATGCCGTTCCCCTTTTCGGTCAAGCGCCCCAGCTCGTTGCATCCGGCGGGATCGCCGGCATCGGCGGCCATCTTGTAGTAGCGCACTGCGGCCGCCGGATCCTTTTTCACGGTCTTGCCTTTTTCGCTCATGCGTCCCAACAGGACGTAGGCGCCCCACGAGCCGTTTTTGCCCGCCTTCAGCAGCAGTTCGGAAGCTTCGGCGCCTTTGCCTTCGTCCAGAGCGAGGCGTCCCAGCTCGTACATGGAGGGGGCGTAATCCGCCTTGGCCGCCAGCCCGTGCAGTCTTTTGGCTTCATCCACGCGGCCGCGTTTTTTTTCCATGTCGGCGGCCACGTAATAGGCGGCCGCATCGCCCTTGGCCGCGGCTTTTTTCAGCAGTTCCAGACCGGCGGCCGCTTCAGCGGCGGATCCGCGTTCGCCCAGCGCCGCGCCGTAAACGGTCATGGCCCAGAGCTGTTCGCCTTCGGCGCATTTTTTCACGTATTCGAGCGCGTCTCCGCTCTTCCCTTCCTGAAGAAGCACCTGATAATATTCCTGACAGGCCATGGGAATGTTCTTCTCGATGGCGGCCTCGAGCATTTCCATGGCTTCGCCAGGATGGGCCTCGCGCTCCGGATGCGCGTGCATGAGTTCGTAGAGGGCGTACATGGCGTACGGTTCGCCGGCGGCGGCGGCCATACGGTACCAGCGCATGCCGACCGCGAAATCTTCGGCGACGCCGCTGCCCATCGTGTACATATAGCCGAGAGCCGTCATGGCCTGGGGCGATCCCTTTTCGGCGTTGGCCTGAAAAATGCGGTAGGCCAGCTCGTAATCCTTGGAGCTCCACGCCTGGATGCCTTCGTTGAAAGTCGCCGGTTCGCCGGCTTCGGGCGACTGATCGCCGAGGGCCGCCGGAGTTTTATCCCCGCTCGCGGGCGAGGGCGCGCCCCACGCGGCCGCGCTCCACAAAAACACGGCCAGGATCAGGAGCGGCCACCTTTTCATTGCATTTTTCGTCATTCAGAGAGCCTCGTTTCACTCAGTCTTTTCGTCCGTTCCCACTTCGCGGCAGCGGCGGGGCCTCGTTTTTTTCCCGCCGCCGCCGTTATTCCGGGTTCATTTTATCTCATTGAACAGCGTCGGTCAAAATTTTGCCCGCGGACGCCAAACAAAAAAAGGGAGCCGCGCTGCGGTTCCCCTGTGCTTTTTGGATCTGCGCGCCTTTCGCGGCGCCGTCCTTTTTTCGCGCTATTTCGCGGCCGCCTGCACCGCGTCGCTGAAGCCCATCCACATGCCGATGGGGACCGTGATCAGGATCGAGAGCACGACGCGCTCGAACCAGATCACAAGGATATCGCGGATCTTCAGCGGGATGTCGGTGCCCATGATGCAGGGGATGCTGGCCGAGAAGAACAGGATCTCGGAGATGCTGACCACGGCGATGACGAACTTGAGCAGCATCGTGCCGGAGCCCTTGATCAGGATCGCGGGCAGGAACATCTCCGGCAGGCAGATCGCCGCCGCCTTGCCGCCGAGCACGGGCTGCGCCACGCCGAAGACCTTGAAGAACGGGTAGAAGATGTAGCCGAACCAGTCGAACACCGGCGTGAATTCCGCCAGCCAGAGCCCCAGCAGCCCCACCGAAGTGATCGCGGGGATCACGGCGAAAGCCATTTTCAAACCGGCCCACAGATTGTCGCCGCAAAGTTTGAACACGTTGGGCTGGGCGGCGGCCGTGCGGATGCCGATCTGCCAGGCGCGTTCGAGGCGGCCGCCCTCGAGGCGAGGCTCGGGCGCCGCCGCGCCGTCGAAATACGTGTCGGGGATCGAGCACAGCGGCCAGAGACGCGCCGTGATCGCCGTGACGATAAACGTCACCAGCATGGCCACGAAGAAATACGGCGTCCAGTGATCCATCAGCCCCAGCGTGCGCGCCACGACCAGCAGGAACGTCATCGAGACCGTCGAGAATCCCGTGGCGATGACGGCCGCCTCGCGGGCCGTGTAGCGGTTGGATCGGTACACGCCGTTGGTGATGATCAGGGCGATGGAATAGCTGCCCACGAACGAGGCCACCGCGTCGATGGCCGAACGCCCCGGCGTGCGGAACAGCGGACGCATGACGCAGTCGACCAGCACGCCGATGAACTCCATCAGGCCGTAGCTGGCCAAAAAGGCGAGGAACACCGAACCGATGGGGATCACCAGCCCGACCGGGATCGCCAGCTTGTCGAACAGGAACGGGCCGATGTCGCCGCGCCACAGCCAGGCGTTGCTCCGCCACAGGCCGAAATACATGATCGTGCCGATCGCGGCGCCGCAGATTTTGGCTATCGACATGAAAATGTCCATGCCGTTTTTGTTCCACGTGCCTTTGATAAAGGGCATCGCCGCGCCGACGTACATGACCGCGAGGATAAAGATCTTCACGGCCGGCATCGCGCGGCTCTGCAGCGAGCTGACGATGAAATCGACCGGCACGCTCTTCAGGTTCGGGCTCAGCCACTCGAGTTTGAAGAAAAACATGAACAGGCCGAACAAACTGAAAACGACGAACTTCCATAAAGCCGAACTGCGGGGCGCTGCGTTTTCGGACATTCGAACACCACAACCTTTCGTAAAATCGCTTGAGGCCGGACGCCTCCTGCGGCAAAAAACGGGAACCATCTTCCCGTTTTTTTTAACTTCGCTCACGCGTTTATTATACGTTTTAGGCGCAAAAAAATCAATATCATCGTTAATTTCTGTCGTTGTTCAGTGATAAAGTCCCCCATAACTGTTCCAAGAAAATGTCACTCTGAGATAATACCGTTCATGAAAC
>NZ_RAWT01000046.1:0-21250 GCF_003612005.1 Pyramidobacter sp. CG50-2 | reverse complement strand
TGATCCTGCGGTTATCGTATTTTGCCGGGCGTCCACGTTGACCTGATTTCGGGTGTTCGGGCGGCAGCATTCTCTTGATTCGATTCCACTCGCTGGAGGTCAGTTCATATCTTCTCTCTTCCATGAGAAAAGTTTAAGCGATTGGATCGATTTAGGCAACTTTGACGTTTTTTAAACAAGCCCTAAATGCAAGCTTCTTTTAATTCAGATTTAATGCAACGGGGTACCGGATGTTGCGTTGCATTTACCTTGAAGAATTTCACGCCGGCGGAAGGGGAAAATAAGCAAAGTTGTGTACTGGATATTTTAAGAAAATTAGATATAATGTAGGAGAACATCACTACGAAGGAGGCCCGTTCATGGCCAGAAAAGGAGTAATTCTCGCGGCTGGACTCGGCACCAGGCTCCATCCCATGACTTTAGCCGTGAATAAACAGCTTATCCCCGTCTATGACAAACCGATGATCTACTACGCGATCTGGGTGCTGATCAAGGCCGGCGTGCGCGATATCATGCTGGTCACTTCCGAAGTTGACAAGAGCAGTTTCGAGCGGCTGCTCGGCGACGGCTCCCGCTTCGGCATCCACATGCATTACACGGTCCAATACGTGCCCAACGGTCTGGTCGACGCGTTTGTCCAGACGGAGGATTTCATCGCCGGCGATCCCTGCGTGCTGATCCTCGGCGACAACATCTTCTACGGTTCCGGGTTCCCCGCCATGCTCAGCAAGGCGTCCGCGCAGACGGAGGGCGCCACCGTTTTCGGCGCCGTCGTCCCCGATCCGGAACGTTTCGGCGTCGCTTCTTTCAACGAAGAGGGCAAGGTCCTGACGCTCGAGGAAAAGCCTGCGCATCCCAAATCGAACTGCGCCGTCGTCGGCCTGTACTTCTTCGACGGCAAGGTCATGCAGTACGCCCATGAGCTGCGCCGGCAGATCCCGGCTGACAGGGAAGTGTCGATCACCGACGTGAATCGCGTTTACATGGAGCAGGGCAAGCTCGACCTGCAGGTGTTCCCGCAGGGATTCGCGTGGCTCGACTCCGGCACGTACGACAGTCTGCTGGAGGCGTCCAATTACGTGGCGCGCGTCGAGCGCGAGCAGGGGCACATGATCTGCTGTCCCGAGGAGGCGGCTTACAGCGCCGGATTCCTCGCCCTCGAAAAATTGCGCGAGTACGGCGAGGCGGACAAGAACAACAATTACGGCCGCTATTTGACAAAGCTTTACCATCAGTTCAAGAAGTAATTTCCGCTGGCGAAAGCAAAGGCGGGGAGGAATGTTCCACGTGGAACATTCCTCCCCGCCTTTGTCTATGCGCCGCAGCGTCCGGAAAACTATGGTTGTACTTTCTCTCGGGAATCGGTATCAGTCGGTCATCAGACGCAGGACGAGCCTGGCCGTGTCTTCGAGGTTTTTGACGGTGATCGTTTCGTTGACGGTGTGCACGTCCTTCATGCCGGTGCCGAGCACGACGGGCGTGATGCCGGAAAGCGCCATCACGTTGGCGTCGCTGCCGCCGCCTCCGTCGACGCGGCGGACGGGGCAGCCGATCGCCTTGCAGGCGGCGCGCAGGCGCTTCATCAGCGGATGATCGTCGGGGCAGGCGAAGCTGACGTAGGTCGTCTTCAGCTCGCAGTCGAGCGTGGCGCCCAGATCGTCGCAGGCTTTCTGCAGGCAGCCGCGCATGTGCGCGGCCTGGGCGTTGAGCTTGTCGAGATTGCGGCTGCGGATTTCGGCGACGATCTCCGCTTTGGCGGGGACGATGTTGGTCGCGCCTTCGGACTTGAACGTGCCGATGTTGCAGGTCGTCTCCTCGTCGATGCGCAGCAGGTTCATGGCGGCGACGCCGCGGGCGGCCGCCTGGATGGCGCTGACGCCTTTTTCCGGCGCCAGGCCCGCGTGGGCGCTGCGCCCCGTGACGACGGCGTGCATCTTGATCTGGCCGGGCGCGTTGGGGACGATCGTGCCGACGTCGCCGGCGCCGTCGAGGACCACGGCTTCCCTGCCCTTGACGCGGCTGAAATCGAAATGCTTGGCGCCCAGCAGGCCCTGTTCTTCGCCGATGGTGACGATGATCTCGAAGTCGTGGCAGGGCAGTCCTTTTTCACGGACGACGGTCAGCGCCTCGACGATGCCGGCGATGCCCGACTTGTCGTCGGCGGCGAGGATCGTGTCGCCGCCGCTGGAAATGATGCCGTCTTTGACGACGGGCGCGACGCCTTTTCCGGGCGCGACGGTGTCCATGTGGCACGAGTAGATTAGCGGCTCGCCGGGCAGCGTGCCCTTGTAAAAGGCGTAAATGTTGTTGCCGGTGGAGCCTGTTTTGGCCCCGGCGCCGTCGGTGCGGACCTCGCAGCCGAGCTCCTCGAGGTCTTTGACGAGGCGTTTCTCCATGAGCCCTTCGTCGAAGCTCTCGCTGTCGATCCGCGCGTAGGCGCAGAAGTTCTTTACCAGTCGTTCGCTGTCGATCATGATTTTCTCTCCTTTTTCCATTCCGTAAGCGCAAGCGCCCGGATGATTTCGTCCCGAACGGAACGCTCCATGGCGGGGTGCTCCGGCTGAGAATGATACCACTTTTTCAGGTCTCCGTAAGCGACGGCGCAGGCGCCGCCTTCGAGGCTGAGACGGGGGGAGTCGAAGGGATCGGCGAAGACGGCCAGCGGCTGCACCGCGGCGGCGAGCCCTTTTTCCGCCAGGCGGACGTTCAGCGCCGCGGCGGCCGCGCCCGCTTGCGCGAGAGGATTGGGGATGGCGCGTTTCTCGTTGTTGTCCTCGACGCGCCACTGCGGACTTTCGATGCTGCCGAAAACACGGATCCCCCAGCCGATGCAGCGCAGCGCAAAGATCCCGCGCTGCGAAACCAGCAGGGCGTCGGCCGTTCCCGGCGGCACGGCGGGCGGGGACGCGCTACAAACGGTTCCTTCCTTTTTGCAGAGCCGCCGCAGTTTCCGGACGACGCGCTCCGTCGCGGCGGCGTCGTTGCGGCGTTTACCGATGCGTTTCGCCAGAAGGACGAAAACGAGAACGCCGGCCGCCATGAAAAAGAAAAACCGCGCATAATCCGAAACGGAGCGCAGCTTCCAGAGCTCCAGATTCATGCCGAAAAATTTGAATTCCATGAGGCGTCTCTCTCCTGTCGGTAGGATTTTGGAAACGTCTTATTCTAACACAGCCGGCTTGATAAAGTATGCAAAAAGTCTTATTGTAGTTTTGTATCCACGTATGATATAATTTCCGAAAGTGAACCCAAGATCGGGTTTACCGGCGCAGGACGCTCGAAAGAAGCTTGCGCGGCGTTATCTCAAATCACTTTATCTTTTTGAGGGGGTCAGAAACATGACTGACACTGCAGCAGCGAAGAAATCATGGGTAGACCGCTTTTTGGACGGCATCGAGCGCGTGTGCAACAAACTGCCGCCGCCCGCCATCCTGTTCTGCTGGCTCTTCCTGATCGTCGCCGTGATCGGCGCCATCTTCACCGTGACGGATTTCTCGATGATCAATCCGGCCATTTCGGATCCCGCCAAGGCGGTCGTGAAATCCCAAAACCTGTTCTCCGCCACCGGACTTCAGTGGCTTCTCGACAACATGGTCAAGAACTTCACCGGCTTCGCGCCGTTGGGGCTCGTCATCACGATGACGCTCGCCATCGGCATGTGCGAGGAGTCCGGCCTGCTTCTGGCCATGCTCAGCAAGTGCATGAGAAACGTTCCGCCCGCTCTGGTGCCCTTCGTGATCGCGTTCCTCGGCACCGTCGGCAACATCGCTTCCGACACCGCCATGGTCGTGATCCCGCCGATGGCCGCCATCGTTTACATGGGCGTGGGCAAGCATCCCGTCGTCGGCATGATCAACGGCTACGCCGGCGCCCAGGCCGGGTTCACCGCCAACCTGATGATCGCCGGCACCGACTCCCTGCTTCAAGGGCTGACCAATCAGGCCATCAAAGGCTTTATCCCCGACAGTACGTTCACGGTCGACGTGACCTGCAACTGGTTCTTCCTGATCGCCTCCACGTTCCTCTGCACTCTCGTCATCGGCGGCATCTGCACCTGGCTCGTCGAGCCCCGTTTCGGCAAGTACGAGGGCGGCGCCGACGACGCCAAGATCGAAGAGCTGAGCGACAGCCAGAAAAAGGGACTGCGCCGCGCCGGATGGGTGGCGCTGGCTTACGTTGCGCTGCTGGTCGCCGGCTTCTTCTTCGGCCCGCTGGCGAAGATCGCCGCCGACGGCTCGCGCATCTTCGTGGGATCGCCGCTGCTCAAGGGCATGATCCCGCTTCTGTTCTTCTTCTTCGCGCTGCCGGGCATCGTGTACGGTTATTCCGCCGGCACGATCAAGAACAGCGGCGACCTCAACAAAGGCATGGTCAAGCAGGCCGCGGCCATGGGCGGCTACGTCGTGTTCTGTTTCTTCGCCGGACAGTTCAACATGCTGTTCAACTGGACCAAGCTGGGCACCATGCTCGCCATCGGCGGCGCCGATTTCCTCAAGGGCATCGGCTTCACGGGGACGTCTATGTGCGTCGCCTTCATTTTGCTGGCGATGGTCGTCAACCTTTTCGTCGCCTCCGGCTCGGCCAAGTGGGCCATCTTCGCTCCCATTTTCGTGCCCATGTTCATGCTGCTCGGCTATCACCCCGGCTTTACCCAGCTGCTGTACCGGCTCGGCGACTCTCCCACCAACTGCTTCACGCCCATGAGTCCCTATATCTGGATGGTCCTGAGCGTCGCGCAGGCCAAATACATGAAGGACATCAAGATCGGCACGCTCGTGGCCAATCTCGTGCCGATCGCGTTCTTCATGCAGATCGCCTGGATCGTCTTCTTCATCGTTTGGGATTACTTCGGGCTGCCGATCGGCCCCGGCGTCTACGCCACGCTGCCCGCCGGCGTCCTGCCGCCGATGTAGAGATTCCCGTCGTCCCATCGACGACGATTCATGATTCCGGCCTGGAAACGCGGCGCTGCCTTTTTCGGCGGCGCCGCGTTTTTTGCGGCCCTCACGAACTTGCGGCGTTACGAGGCGAATCTTTGGAGGCGCTTCGAATCACCGCGTTGCCAGTGAAGTTTCTTTGATTGAAAATGCGCATTATTCAGGTTTTATCATTTTAGTTATTGCGTTTCCTCAGGAGGGTATGATATTATACATACTAAGTAAATGAGAACTCCGGGACAAAAGGACGCCGGAGGGTGAAATTTTTGCGCCGCCGTCGGGTGTTGCGCGATTTTCTGCGGATATGGAACGTTATCGTCATGATTGATAGTTATTGTTCTTTTGGGATGGAACTAAAATCTCCAAAAAGTGCCAAAGTATGATAAAATAACTTTCATGTGAACAGGCGCTTCCGGCGGGCCGTCGGCGCACTTCTTACGAAGAGTTGGGAGACGAACATGAAAACAGGCAAGAATGCCCGCGTCATGCTTTTGTCGCAGAAGCTCATGCTGGGCAGCGTTATTCTTGTGTTTTTGACGATCGGCTTTACGATCGTGATGGTCCTGCGCCTCAATCTGAAGCTTCAAAGCCACCGGATCGAGACGACGCTGCACGACCTGGGCGAAATGGTCGCCGCCAATCCGCTGGTCATTCAGGCTTTCAAGGAAGACCAGAGCAGCGAGGAATTGATCCTTTATCTGGACAATCTTATCAAGGGGCTGCGCGACGTCGACGTGATCACGCTGGCGGACATGCGTTTGCAGCGTCTGTACCACGTGAACCGTTCCCGGATCGGCGAGAATTTCGTCGGCGGCGACGAGGAACGGGTGCTGAGGGGAGAACGTTACTTTTCCCGAGCCGTCGGTTCGCTGGGCGACCAAAAACGCTATTTCGTGCCGGTCCTCGACGCGGAGACGCAGAAAGAGATCGGTTTCATCGTGGTCGCTTCGCTGATGACCAACATCGCCTCGCAGCGCTGGGAAATTTACGAAGCGCACTTCGGCGCGCTGCTGTCGATCTTGGCGATCGGTCTGCTGGCGGCATGGCTGACGGCCCGCGGCATCAAAAAATCGCTGCTGGGGTACGAACCGGAACAGCTGTCGAAGTTCTTCCTCGAGCGCGACGAAGTTCTGAATTCGCTGGAGGAGGGGATCGTGGCCGTCAATGCGGCCGGCTATATTACGCTGGTCAACAAGGCGGCGGGGACGATGCTCCACATTGCCCCGGGGGACCTGCGCGTTCGCCTCCTCGACGACATTTACCCGCAGATCCGCATCGGCGAAACGCTGGCGTCGGGGGAGCCTCTGTACAACAACGGCATCATCCTGGGCGACGTCAACATTCTCTGTAACCGCATCCCGATCAGGGAGAACGGAACGCTTCTCGGGGCGGTGGCCATCCTGCGCAACCGCACCGAACTGACCCGTATGGCGGAAGAGCTGACCGGCGTCAACCACATGATCGACGCGCTGCGCAGCAACAGCCATGAGTTCATGAACAAGATGCAGGTGATCCTCGGCCTGCTGCGCATCGGCGAGCCGGAGGAAGCCGAGCGTTACATCACCGGGATCGCCCGGGAACAGTCGGATGTGATCGCGGCGGTCCTGCAGAAGATCCAAAACAAGAACTTGGGGGCTCTGCTCCTTGGCAAAATGTCTCACTGCCGGGAGCTGGATATAGAGTTCAATCTGGTTGGTTCCAGCTCGGTCCCGGCAGTCAGCCGGTTTCTGTCTGGCAACGCCTTTGTGACGCTGGTCGGCAACCTTGTCGAGAACGCTATCGAAGCGGTGAACGCCAAGGCCAAGGGCGAAGGCGATCGTGAGGTGTCTCTGTTGGTTCACGAGGACGAGCGGAGCCTGATGGTCACGGTTGACGACACGGGAGAGGGCATGACGCCGGAAGAGATCGAACACGTAAGGCAAGGCGGTTATAGTTCCAAAGGTCGGCATCGCGGTACGGGAATGAGGCTGATTCGTTCCGTGCTCGAGTCGAGCGGCGGAGAAATGCAGATCGATTCAGAAAAAGGAGTGGGCACATCCATCACGGTGTGTTTCACCAGGGAGGGAAAACTGTGATTAAGACGATTATTGTTGAAGACGACCCGATGGTTGCGCAGATCAACCGGCGCTATCTTGACACAGCCAACGACATTCAGGTGGCTGCGGTCTTTGATAACGGCAAGGATGCGCTGGCGTATATCGAGGATGAAGAACCCGATTTGATCATCCTCGACGTGTACATGCCGGTGATGAACGGTCTGGAGCTGCTTCGCGAGATCCGCAAGGCCGACATCCAGTCCGACGTGATCATGGTCACGGCGGCCAACGACGTGAAAAACGTCGAGGAAGCCCTGCGTCTCGGCATCGTGGACTATCTTGTCAAGCCCTTCGAGTACGAGCGCTTCATGGAAGCCATCGAAAAGTACCGCAAGAAGGCGCACGTGCTGAAAGACGCTTCGACGCTGAACCAGGACGCCATCGACGCGCTTGTCAGCGTGGGCGCTCCCCAGCCCCAGGCCCCCGCGCGCGATCTGAAGAAAGGGCTTCAGCAGCGCACGCTGGACATGATCCGTTCGCATCTCGACAAGATGAAGGGCGAGACCTGCACCTGCGACACCCTGGCCGGCGTGGTCGGCCTGTCGAAGGTGACGGTGCGCCGCTATCTGAACTACCTCGCCGAAATCGGCGAGATCGACAGCTCCGTCGATTACGAGACGGGCGGACGCCCCTGCATCAAGTACTTCATCCGTCCCGACAGCGTCGAAAAGAAGGACGAGACGACGGAAGAAAGCAGTTCGAACGAAGAAGAGAAGAAATAGCGTTTTTCCGTTTTTTCCTCCTACGTGATGGGACCTTCTGCGGCTTTTGCCATGCAGGGCCGCAGAAGGGGATTTTGTGTGGGTTCGGTTTGTTTTTAAAGAAGAGACGTGGCAGACTCCGCGGGGAACGTTGTTGAAAGAACCTCGCGAGAGTCTCTGTTGTGTTGGAAAAGACTGCATTTGAAGACGGCTGAAAAGAGGCCGTCATTTTTGTGCTCACCGTCGCCGGCTGGCGCACGAACAGACGAAAATGACCGCACAGTTAGGCCCCGGCAGCGCACGTTCGCGCTGCCGGGGCCCATGTATGTGCGGCGCCTGCGTACGGGATCGCCGCGCTGAAACGCCGAAACTTCAGCAGCGGTTTCGGCAACGATGTAAGGATGAAGACGGCACCCGCCGGCGGGATTGGGCAGACAGCGGGAGCGGCTACAGCTCCGTCTCGCGGTGGGAAGCGTCGAGAAAATCGCTCTTCACGTCGCGGCAGCCGAAGATGTGAGCGCAGCAATCGGCCAGTTCGCGGCGGGCGGCGAAGATCGCCTCTTTGTTCGCGGAGGCGAAGCCGTCGATGGGAAAGAAAATGTCCTGGGACTGCGGACCGATCTTGCCCAGCTCGCTTTGCCGCCAGATCCAGCGGCGCGTGCGAATCTTCCGGCCGACCGCGTAGACAGGTTCACCGGCGGGCACCGGTTCGGCCTCGGCTTCGCCGAAGGGGACGAAGCTGTCGCCCTCGCGCGTGAAGCGCACTTCGATGTCGCCGTCCATCCGGCCGATATCGTGAGCTCCCATGGGCAGCGCGTATTTGAGCGAGAGCGCGTTGCCGAGGTCGACGACGGGATTGATGTGCGGCAGTCCTTTGCCCTTGCCGACGCGGGTGAACATGGCCTCGATAGAACTCATGAATTTGTTGGGATTGAGCTCCAGCGCCCGAAAGGCCTGCCGATAAGGCAGAATGGCCGGTTCGTCCTTGATTTTTCGCCCTTCATAGCGAGCCGCGGCCGCCGCGGCCGCCTCCGCGAGCATCGCGTCGATCTGCGGGTAAACCGCCGCGTTGTCGATGTTTCTGGCGACCACGACGCCGAAGCAGACGTCGGGAAGTTTCTCGAAAAATTGGTGCGCGACGATGAATTTCATGTGAGCCTTCCTCCTTCATGTCGCTTTTCGGCCGATTATACGGACTTTGCCGGAAGAACTCAAGTTTCCGCCTCGTGAGACCGGCTGCGGAAACGCCTTCCGCACATGAATTTGTTTTCGCCGTTCATCAAAAGAGGAGCGGCGGGCTCGGCTTGGACGGAACGGAGTGCGGAAATCTTCAGATGTCGGGCTGTTGTTTTTTTGACAGTTGTTTTCTTAAAGTTTTTCTGCTAGACTGAAAAACATAAATAAACGGCGTGAGCGTGAGATTGGAAGCATTGCGGGCATCCCGGCAGGGCCGTGCTCCGGAAATCTTGAGAATAAAAGGAGGCAGAAGAAATGAAGTTTTATGGCAAATGCGCAGCCGCAGCCGCGGCGGTGCTGATGTTCAGCGCAGCGGCCTGGGCCTTTCCCAACGAGCCGGCGGGATTCAACGGCATTGCCTGGGGTTCGCGTTGGGAAGGCATGAGCGATCAGTTCCGCGAGGCGCCCCAGGCGCCTTCGGGCGGGAAGTATTATTACGAGAGGATTTTCGGCGGCAGCGAATGGCTGGGTTATCCGCTGAATACGCTCTATTACGCTTTCCGCGACGACGGCCGCTTTTGGGGAGTGGAGGGGCAGGTCGACGACCGCAGCTCTTCCTATGCGGATGTTCTTCACTACGCCGTTCGCCGTTACGGACGCCCTCAGTACGGGACGACGAACAACGGGTACCAGAAAGCGAGCTGGTATGGACGCGACGTCACTATCGTGCTGGCAAAGACTTATCGCGGGTGGCGCTTTACGATCGGTTGGCGCGGTCCCCGCGTCGCGCCGCCGCCTCCATCGCCGCCTCCGCCGCCGCATCATGGCCGGCGCCCCGGTTACGGTCCACCGCCGCCACCACCACCACCACCACCACCACCACCACCTCCTCCTCCTCCTCCTCCTCCCCCGCGGCGTCCCGGACACCGACCTCCCCCTCCTCCGCGTCCCGGACACCGGCCGCCTCCGCCGCCGTATCACATCTGAGCCGCTGTCAGTTCGAAGAACTTGTGCCGCCGTTGTTTCGCTTCGGCGGCATTGTTATTTTTGGGGGGATGACGACGCATAAAACGCCGTTGTGCGTTATAATAAAATCGCTATGGAAACGAAAGGAGGAGTCATCATGAACGAAGTCATGAAAGCGATCCTGGAACGCCGCAGCTGTAAGAAGTATAAGCCCGATCTCGTGCCGCAGGAACTGATCGATCAGGTTATCGAGGCGGGGACTTATGCCGCTTCGGGCATGGGCAAGCAGTCGCCCGTCATCGTTGCCGTCACCAACAGGGAACTGCGCGATAAACTGTCGCGGGTGAACGCCGAGATCCGCGGCAACCCGGGCGCCGACATGTTTTACGGTGCGCCGGTCGTGTTGATCGTGTTGGCCGACACGTCCGTCCCCACCTATGTCTATGACGGCTCGCTGGTGATCGGCAATATGCTGCTTGCCGCCCATGCGCTCGGATTGGGCAGCTGCTGGATCCATCGCGCCAAAGAGACTTTCGAACGCGACGAGTTCAGGGAACTCCTGAAAAAACTTGGCCTCGAGGGCCGCTATGAGGGCATCGGCAACTGTGTGCTCGGCTATCCCGCCGAAGAGCCCAAAGCGGCGGCATCGCGCAAAGCGGGCTACGTCCGTTACGTGAAATAAAGGGATCTCCGAGAAAAAAAGCGCTTTTCCCGAGGGCGGGGAGAGCGCTTTTTTGCGTTGAGGCATTGGGAACGCCGCGATGATATAATGGGATGGATTTTAAACTTTATCGCCGGTGAAGGCATGCCCCGTAAGTCCGGAGGACCGGGGATCGGCGCCATCTGCGGCGCGCCGATCCCCGCGCGAGCGAGGCGCGCGGCCGAGGTGTCCGCCTGACGGACGCGGACGGGAGCGGCGGGGGATGCAGAGGAGGACTACGATGGAGATAAAACGCGGGCGTCTTTTCGCGCTTTCGCGGCGCTGCGCGCCGGGCGGCAACGAACTCCTCGACGAACTGGCGGCCGGCCAGGGCTGCCGCGTCGAGCGCATCGTTTCCATGGGGCAGATCACGCCCGCGGGGCAGTGGTACGATCAGGACGGCGACGAATGGGTGGCGCTGCTGCAGGGAAAGGCGCGCCTGCTCTGGGCGGACGGCGGCGAAAGCGCGCTCTCGTCCGGCGACTGGCTGCTGATCCCCGCCCATGTCCGCCACCGCGTCGTCTATACCAGCGCCGAACCGCCCTGCGTGTGGATCGCAGTCCATTTTGAAAGCGCGTAGCGAAAAAGCGCCGGAACTTTTCCCCTCTCGAAAGGTGGACAAGTTCCGGCGCTTTTTTATGCGGACGCAGCGCCGTTTACAGCACGGCTTCAGCTCCGGCTCGCAAAGCGGCGACCATCTTCTCGACCGTGCCGTCGTCGGTCAGCAGATTGGGACAGTAGAATACGGCTCGGGCAAGCACCGATTCAGTCTGTCCCATGGATTCGGGGGCATAAGATGGAGCGACGTTACCGCCGATAGTGCTTCCGCTTAAATCATTCAGGGCTTTCCAATGCTTGGCGTAATGCCATGAGTTGTCGCCGATCAGGGCGGCCGGCATGCCCTGATCTCCGGTCACGGCTTGGAATTTGCGCGCGGCTTCGGCGCTGGGAAGCAGGAAAACGATGTGCGTGGCGATATCGCCTTCGGGGTTGGGGACGACGCGGCGCTTCAGTCCCGTGTCCTTTACTCCTTCCAGCACTTTGCGCTTGGTCTCTCGCAGCAGGTTGAGAGCGAAGTCCATCTTTTTCAGCGCCACAAGCCCCAGCGCGCCTTCAATCTCGCTCATGCGGAAATTGAGCCCGAGTCCGCATTTGTCCTCGGCTCCGCGCTCGATATCGAGACGGTGCACGTGACCGTGATCGTGGTAATATTCCGCAGCCTTATAGAGATCGTCGTCGTCCGTGACGAGCGCGCCGCCTTCGCCGACGGTGACGTACTTGTTGGGGTCGAAGCTGTAGGTTCCCCACAGGCCGAAGGTCCCCAGCGCTTTGCCGTGATAGGTGCCGCCGGTCACTTCGCAGCTGTCTTCGACGACGGGAACGCCGTATTTCTTTCCAAGCGCCAGGATCGGATCCATGTCGGCAGCGGCGCCAAACATGTGCACCGGCATGATCGCTCTGGTACGGGGCGAAATCTTACTTTCCACCGATGCCGGGGCCATGCCCAGCGTTTCGTCGATATCGGCCAGCACGGGGACGGCTCCGCAGGCGACGATGGCTTCCACGGTGGCGATAAAAGTGAAAGCCGACGTGATGACCTCGTCGCCGGGCCTTATGCCCATGGCTTTGAGCCCGACGAAAAGCGCCGAGGTCCCGTTGCTGACCGCCTGCACATGTTTGGCGCCCAGTCGTTTGGCCAGCGCCGTTTCGAATTCGCTGACGCGGTAAACGCCGCCGCGGGCGGCATGGGAAGAATAACGGTGGAGCATTTTACGGCGGATCACGTCGACGACGGCATCCGCTTCCATCTGATCGAAAATTTCCGTACCGGGCATGCGGTTTCCTCCTTCGAAAATGAAAACGATATGAAAAGACGCGGGGAGTCCTTTTGTCCGCCGACCCCGTTCAGCCGGCGATGATCCTGCGGTAGATCGACTCGACGTATTCCGGCGTGGCCTTTTTCTTCCAGCACTCGAGTCCAAAGCAGCTCTGCCACAGCTTTTCCATCCCCAACGCGGTCTTCGTCATTTGGGGAACGTCCGCTTCGCCGAGACCGTAATCCCTGGCCTTGGGCAGCGAACGATGATTGGCCGCGAAAAAATCCAGCGTGTCGTCGTAGCCGTCGGGGTAAAGATCTTCCAACGCCAGCATGGACAGGGTGACCGCCACGCTGTGGGGCAGGAACGGAGCCGAGTTGCTCAATCCGTAGGAAAGAGCGTGAGGAACACCCACCCGCCCGCCGACGCTGCTCGTACCTCCCAGTACGGAAGCCATGGCGGATTTGACCGCTCTCGCCGGGTCATATTCGGCAAGATCGCAGCCGAGGACCTCGCGGGAGAGGTGAAGCCCGTCGAGAGCGTCGAGGATCGCCTGCGGCTGGCTGGTCTTGCTCTTGGAAATCTCGTAATGATGGAAGTAACAGTCCATCATGGTGTAAAAACGGTTGAACGACGGAGCGCCGGCCGAAAGCCCCGGATCGATGATCGCGAGTCTCGCTTCCACGAGCGCGTTGTTGATGCCGAGCTTTTTCTCCGGCCCGCGCATCACGGCGATGGGCGTGATCTCGGCCCCCGTCCCGTTCAGCGCGGGAACGGCCCACACGTCGACGCCGCGTTCCATTTTCAGGCCGTAGCCCTGATAATCCTGGGCGCGAAGAGGATTGGCGACGCAGATTCCCGCCGCTTTCGCCAGATCCATCGTGGAACCGCCGCCGACGCCGACGATCACGTCGCAGCCGCCGCGATCGGCGCGCAGGATGTCGACGAGCGCGTCGACGTCGCCGGTGCGAACTTCCGAATAAGAGGCATTGAAGACGAAATTTCTATCCTGTTCAAAAATCATGGCGAAGGCTGGCTGGACCTCGAGAGCTTCATCGACGACGAAAAAAGCCTTTTTGCGCCGTTCTCGAAGCAGCTCGAAAAGACGCGCGAGACCTTCGTCGGAGAGGATGACCTCGGTGGGGACGTCGACCCGCCACCAGCGCTCGAGCCGGGGAAAATTGCGAAGACTTTCAGGCGCTTTTATCATTTTGTCCCTTCCTGATGCGATATGGCCGCTAAAATCGTCATGGGCGCAAGGCCGCTTTTTCACCGAGAAGCGCCAGATATTCCTCGATGCGTTTCAGGTCGTCGGGAACGTCGATCTCGATCGTGTCGCGTTCGATCGGCAGACAACGGATCTTGAAGCCTCGTTCCAGAACGCGCAGCATTTCCAAACTTTCGGCTCGTTCCAGCGGCGTCTGCTGCCCGCAGGCGAAGTCGAGCAAAAAAGAACGCTTCCAGCCGTAAGGGCCGATATGCTTGTACCAGACGCCCTCTGCGTCTTTGCGAGGATACGGGATCGGCGAGCGGCTGAAGTAAAGCGCTCTGCCGCGTTGGTCGAAGACCGCCTTGACGACGTTGGGATTGACGACTTCTTCGCGGCGTTCGATGCGCTTGACCAGCAGCGCCAGCTGAACGTCGTCCTCTTCGAGAGCGCCGACAAGCGGCTCGATCATCGACGCGTCCACAAGCGGATCGTCGCCCTGCACGTTGATCACGTACTGCGAAGGGATACGCTCCGACACGTAGGCTACGCGGTCGCCACCGCTGGGAAGATCGCTCGGAGTCATCATGGCTTCGCCGCCGTCCCCTGCTACTGCGAGGGCGATGCGTTCGTCGTCGGTCGCCACGATAACGCGGTCGATCAGAGGACAGCCGCGCACGCCGCGAAGCACCCTCAATATCAGCGGGACTCCGGCGACGGGAAGCAGCGGTTTGCCGGGCAGGCGCGTGCTCCCGTAGCGTGCGGGGATGACGGCAAGAGTTCGAAGAACCATGGAAAAAATCCCCCTTTGATTTTCGCTTACAAAAAAGTATCACCGACAAAACGTAAAAAGTGGCATGTAATTAAAATATCGTGTTATAAAATTCCGCAGTCTTCTTGATTTTTTCGCTTGACTGGACAACGAAAGCTCTCCAAATTCTGCGCGGGAGAGCCGCAAAGCGGGCTGCGCGGTTCGCTTTGTGAAGTTCCTCCGCAGCGCCTTTGAGTTCGATCTTCCAATAAAGAACCAGTATTGGCGCGGAAAATTGTTTGACCTCCGGTGTTGAAAGTTGCTCTTGCCGCCGAAAGCTTGTTCGCGAACGTTCCCCGTGGAACGTTCCCTGTGAAAAAACGTTGCAGAGCCTTTTCATGACGGATATCATTTTTCGTATGTCATTTTGCCGCCGGAAGGGTTTCCGTAAAAAGAGCCTCTTCCCAGATCCGCGATCTGCGGTATAATATTTGCTTTATAGAAGCAGTGCTTTCTCATGCGGCGGTTCGCGAAAGCCGTATCGTTAAAATTTTTCGACACGCAGGAGGTACGGATCGATGTCTGAATCTATCAAGGGACCGCGCGGAGTCCGCGACATTCTTCCCGACGAGTCTTGGAAATGGGCCTATGTGCTCGGCCGCGCCGCGGAAACGGCGGGCAGGTTCAATTACAGCGAGGTCCGGCTTCCGATCTTCGAGCATACCGAGCTTTTCAGTCGCGGCGTGGGCGACACGACCGACATCGTGGAGAAGGAAATGTACACCTTCACCGACAAGGGCGACCGCAGCATCACGCTGCGTCCGGAGATGACGGCCGGCATGATGCGCAGCTACGTGGAGCACTCGCTCGGCGTGCCCGGCGGCAACCCCGCCAAGCTGTGGGGCGCGGGGCCGATGTTCCGTTACGAGCGCCCTCAGAAGGGGCGCTACCGCCAGTTCTGGCAGCTCGACTACGAGGAGATCGGCTCCGAGAGCCCGCTCGTCGACGCGGAGGTGATCATGACTGCCATCGAGCTGTTCCGCACTCTGGGGATGCGGAACCTCGAGGTGGTGATCAATTCCGTGGGCTGCCCCAAGTGCCGCCCCGTCTACCGCGAGAAGCTGATCGGCTATCTGCAGGGGCGGTGCGACGAACTCTGCGACACCTGCAAAAGCCGTCTGCAGCGCAACCCGCTGCGCGTGCTCGACTGCAAAGAAGACCGCGAGATCGTCGCCGGCGCGCCCGACATTTTCGACAGTCTCTGCGACGAATGCGCCGAACACTTCAAGACCGTCACCGCGGCGCTGACCCGGCTGGGCGTCAAATACACGCTCGACAAAACGCTGGTGCGCGGCCTCGACTATTACACCAAGACCGCTTTCGAGGTCAAGTCCGGCGACCTCGGCGCGCAGAGCGCCGTGTGCGGCGGCGGGCGCTACGACAACCTGGCGGAGGCGATCGGCGGGCCGCACGTGCCGGGCGTGGGCTTCGCGGCCGGACTCGACCGCGTCATCCTCGTCATGGGCGAGCAAGGCTGCTCGTTCGGCGCGCAGCCGGCGCTCGACGCCTACGTGGTCTGCCCCGACGATTCGGCGCGGCTGAACGCCGTGGAGCTGCTCTACGCGCTGCGCCGCGCCGGGCTGAGGGCCGACATGGACTACGCCGGCCGCGGCATGAAGGGGCAGATGAAAACGGCGGTCGCCAGCGGCGCCAAAGCTGCCTGCATCCTCGGCGGCGACGAGATCGCGCGCGGCGTGGCCGCGGTGCGCGACTTGAGCGCGGCGGCGCAGGAAGAAGTGCCTCTCGCCGACGTGCCCGCCCGCGTGGCGTCTCTGGCCGGCACACGGTAAAAAACGCGAAGCGCCGTTCCAACGCGGCGCTTCGTTGGACTTTTTTGAACAGACAAGGGAGTTTGGAGAAAAATGCGCAAGGGAATTTTCGATTCAAGCTGGAAGCGAACCGTCAAATGCGGGCTGGTCGGCGAAGAGCTGGTCGGCAAGGAGATCGTGCTCAACGGCTGGGTCCGCAACCGCCGCGACCATGGCGGCGTGATTTTCATCGAGCTGTGGGACAAGTCGGGCAGCGTGCAGGTGGTCTTCACGCCGGAGGTGGACGTGCAGATGCACGCCGACGCAGGCGATCTGCGCAGCGAATACGTGATCGCCGTGAAAGGCAGAATGCGCGTGCGCCCCGACGGCATGATCAATCCCCATATGACGACCGGACGCTGGGAGATGGTGGCGAGCGACTTCCTGCTGCTGTCGGCGGCCGCGCCGATCCCTTTCGAGATCGGCGACGAGACGGAAAACGTCGACGAAAACCTGCGTCTCACCTACCGTTATCTCGACCTGCGCCGCGAGCGCATGCAAAACAACCTGCGCACGCGCCACGAGGTGGCTCAGTACACGCGCGCCTATCTGAACGGCCGCGATTTCACCGAGGTGGAAACGCCGATCCTGATGAAGTCTACGCCCGAAGGCGCGCGCGACTACCTCGTGCCCAGCCGCGTCGCGCCCGGCTCGTTCTACGCGCTGCCCCAGTCGCCGCAGCTGTTCAAGCAGATCCTGATGATCTCCGGCATGGACCGTTACTATCAGATCGCCAAATGCTTCCGCGACGAGGACCTGCGCGCCGACCGCCAGCCCGAGTTCACGCAGGTCGATCTGGAGATGAGCTTCGTCACCGAAGAAGACGTGTACGATCTGCTCGAGGGCTACGTCGTCGGCCTGTGGAAGAAGATCCTCGGCGTCGAAATCGCGGCGCCCTTCCGCCGCCTCGGCTACGGCGAGGCGATGCGCCGCTTCGGCAGCGACAAGCCCGACCTGCGCATCCCCTTCGAAATTCACGACGTCACCGCCGCTTTCGAAAGCACGAGCTTCGCTCCCTTCCAGAATCTGATCGCCAACGGCGGCGTGATCCGCACGATCTCCGTGCCCGGCGGCGCCGCATGGTCGCGCAAGCAGTGCGAGGACGTCGCTGCCGCCGGCAAGAAGCTGGGCGCGCCCGACGTGGCGTTTTTCCAGATCAAGGAAGGAACGCTCAAGGGGCCGCTGGCCAAATACCTCGACGACGAACACAAGGCGCAGTTCCTCGAACTGGCGCAGGCGCAGAACGGCGACGCGATTTTCCTGATCGCCAACGTCGACGCCATGCTGGTCGCCACGGTGCTGGGGCAGCTTCGCCTCGACGTCGCCAGGGCGCACGGCCTGGTGCGAGAGGGCTGGGAGTTCCTCTGGGTCACCAACTTCCCGCTGCTGGAGTGGAGTCCCGATGAAAACCGCTGGGTGGCCACGCATCACCCGTTCACCCAGCCCAACCCCGAGGACCTGCCCTATCTCGAAAGCGATCCCGTGCGCTGCGGCTCGCGCACCTACGACCTCGTGCTCAACGGCATCGAGGTGGGCGGCGGCTCGATCCGCATCCACGACGAAGAAGTGCAGGAAAAGGTCTTCAAGTGTCTGGCCTTCACGCCCGAAGAAGCGCGAAGCCGTTTCGGTTTCTTCCTCGACGCGCTCAAGTACGGCACGCCGCCCCACGGCGGGCTGGCCATCGGTTTCGACCGCCTCTGCATGCTGCTGTGCGGCTGCAAGGGCATTCGCGAGGTGATGGCCTTCCCCAAGACGGCCAAGGCCCAGGACCTGATGGCCGGCGCGCCTTCGCCGGTCGAATCGCTTCAGCTCGACGAGCTGGGCATCTCCGTGCGCGCGTTCGCCGCCGCAGCGAAAAAGTGATTTTCGCGAAAAACGTGAAACGCCGCGTCCCCCGTGAAAAGGACGCGGCGTTTTTTGTGCGGCGGCGCGCGGTGTGTTAGAATCGTTTTGTTGCGAAGCGTCGGCAGATCCGGCGCGTAAAGATCGTCGAAAGGAGGTGAATGGATGAACGAAAAAAACATGCCCAAGGAGTTCTGGCAGCGCGCCGACAGCCTGCAGAAGCGCACCGGCTATCAGTTCCGCGATCCCGAGCTGCTGCGCCTGGCCTTCACGCAGCGGTCCGGCGCCGGCGGCCAGAGCCCGAGCATGAACAACGAACGCCTCGAATTCCTTGGCGACGCCGCCTTGGGGCTGCTGGTCGGCGAGGCCCTCTACCAGGAATATCCCGAGGCCGACGAAGGTTTTATGACCATCGAGCGCTCCAAATTGGTCTGCGGCCGCAATCTCAGCGCCTGGGGCTACGAGGCCGGCTTCGACCGGATGCTGCGCGTGTGCGAGGGCGTGGAAGTTTCCGACGCCATGGTGGAAGACTCGGTCGAGGCCGTGGCCGGCGCCTTTTTTCTCGACGGCGGGCTGGACGCCGTGCGCGCGCTGCTGCAGAGCTTTGCCGACTACCCCGACCAGGGCGCGGGCTTCGATTCGCGCCGCCACCTCGAGCGCGACTGCTCGTACGAAAAGCTCGGCGCGCCGCGCTACAGCACGATGCGCCGCCGCGCCAACGGCAAGATCATCTTCGAGAGCACCGTCTCCCTCGACAAAGAGCCCTCGGGCACGGGCCTCGGCGCCGACCGCACCGAGGCGGAGCGCAACGCCGCGCGCGACGCCATGTGCCGCCTCAGTCACGCTTCCGCCGAGGAACAGAAAAAGCGCGCCGTCGTGCTGCGCGCCCGCTACCGCCGCGTCCTGCCCCGCCATGGGCAGCCACCCCGCGGCCGCAGTGCGGCCGGCGCGAGCGAGGCCGAAAACGCCGCCGCGGAAAAGCCCGTCCTCGTCCGCGACGGCGTGGAATACCGCATCGTCGCCAAAGACGGTCCCGAGCACAAGCCGGTGTTCACCGCCGCGGCGTTTCGAAACGGCATCCGCGTCGCCGAAGCCGGCGGCCCGTCGAAGAAGGACGCGCTGAAAGCCCTGGTCCGCGAGGTGGGCAAAGCCGCCGTCCGGCAGACGAAGCGCGGCGCCGACGCTTTCAGGGACCTGGAGCTTGCCGGCCTGAAAAACAGCCCCGAGCTGAAAGGCCGCCTGCAGACCTGCTGCGAGCGCCTCGGCATCGGCCAGCCCCATTACGTCGATCTGCCCTCGCCGGGCGGCAAAAGCCCCCTGTTCTTCGTGGAACTGCAGCTGAGCGGCGAGCCGATCGTCAGCGGCAGCGGCCAGAGCAAGCGCGCCGCCGGCCAGGCCGCCGCCTGGAAAATGCTGCAGCTGCTCGCCGCCGACGCCCTCGGGGAAAGCGGGCGGCTGAACGCCGACCTGCCTCAGCTACAGGCCCGTCTGGAGAGCGCTTTTCGCGCCGTCTGCGAGCGCGGCGGCGAGAAAGATCTGCGCGTCGAGATCGCCTCCGTTGCCGGGCAGGACGAAATGCGCCGCGCCCGCGTCTTTTTCGGCGACCGGTTCTGCACCGAAGTGCCCGGCCTCGGCGAAAATCAGGCCCGCCTGCTGGCCCTGTTCAGGGCCGTCACGCAGACCCGGCGCTGGAAGGACGTGCTGCGCGAGCTGAAGCTGAGCGCGCCCGCCGGCATGTCGCCGCAGAACGTCCGTCCCGACCTGCTGCTGGAAGAGCGTCTGAAAAGCTCGCGCCGCGGCCCCGCCGAGATCCTGTCGCTGCGCGCCGGCGGCAGCGAAGACCTGCGCCTGTACCGCACCGGCCTGTTCGTCAGGGGCGATCTGGCCGCCTGCATGACCGCTCCCGGCAAGAAAATCGCCGAGCAGGCGCTGGCGTTGCTGCTGCTTGACCGCGCCGCGCGCGAAAGCGCGCTCGTGCCGCCGCTCAAAAAAGAAGCCCCCGCCGCCCGTACCGCGCCGAGCGCCCCGCACGAGCGCCGCAAGCCGCGCCGCCGCGCGCCGGTCGCCCCTCTGCCTTTGCCCGAAGCGCCTCAAAAGAAAATCCGCCTCGGGCAGCGCCTGACCGACTGGCTCTACCGCATGGGCGAAAAATACACGAAGAGCTGATCTCCCCGCAAACTCCCGATATACCAGGCCCCGTCGGCGCGGAATATACGATCCCCGCGCCGGCGGGGCTTGGTGTTCGCCGTGCCTTCTGCTTTCGACCGTCCGTAATCGTTTGTGCCGGCGCTGTTCCGGACCGCGGCAGACGCGTCTTCATTTTCTTTGCGATGGCCGCTTGCCAGGGAAAGGCGTTTTATGTTGAATTATTCTCAACACTTTTTGGAGGGGGCAAAAATTATGAAAACGGCAAAGCGGTTGGTTGGAACGGCGGTGGCGGCGGCGCTGCTGGCGGGGAGCGGGGGGCAGAGCCATGCGGCGGCTATCGAGCTGGACGCGAACATACCGAATTTTACGTTCAACAGTTCGGAACATCCTGGTTTTGTGAACGGCGTAACCATAAACGTCGGCGAAGACGCGGCCACTGGTACTCGGGCGGGGGGTAACTACACGGTTAACGCCGTTGGAGAGATCAATCAGCCGGCAGAATCCAAGCTGATGCGGTTTAAGAATGATACGGGGTACGCATTTGACACGGTTACAATGAATTTAAACGAGTTGAAGATAGTGAATGGAGCTATGTCAGGAATATATATGGAGGAAAACAGCTCCGCTTCAATCAAGAACTACGTTCAAAAGAATCGGCTCAAATTGACCGTTCCCAGTCATTTGAACGTGAACGGCATTTACGTCGGCGGAAATTCCCGGCTGGATATCGGTAACCTCACGGTGGACAGCATTATCGACGCTTCCGGTATTACAAAACCGAGCTTTGCCCACAACGGCATCTATGCCGGCGCGGCCGGCGCCGTCATCAACGTCACCGGTAACGCTTACATCAACACCAACATTCCCGGCGGGGCGCAGGAGGCGTACGACGGCGAGTACGGCGCCGGCGTGGCCAAGAACGACGCCGTCAGCGGCAAGTACGGCGGCGTCGTCAACCTCAACATCAAACCCGGCACGACGGAGATCCTCGATCCGAACAACGTCGTTCAGATCCTCGGCAATATCGACGTCAAAGATGGC
>NZ_RAWT01000045.1:0-21877 GCF_003612005.1 Pyramidobacter sp. CG50-2 | reverse complement strand
GGGAGCAACGTCATCGGCGATAAGGCTTACGGTTCGCAAGCCATCAGAGAGTACATTACTTCTCGGGAGGGAAGTTACACTATCCCGCCGAAGAGCGATAATCCCGAACCGTGGTTTATAGATGAGCATGTTTACAAGGAACGACACTTGGTTGAATGTTTCTTTCAGAAAATCAAATGGTTCCGTAGAATTTTTACCCGCTATGACAAACTTGACGCTTCGTTTTTCGCTTTTGTTCTTGTTGCTGCCAGTGTTATTTTATTGAAATAATACAAGCTGAAATGTTTTTTTTAACAAGCCCTAGTATAAAGCACTGCGTATGAGTGGAGCGAAGTGATGCCATTTATCTTTCAAAGGCAGTGCTGTAATTTTGAGACAGCTTCTTTTGTGTCCGCTCATCCCCGCTTCAATGTCGGCCGTACCAGGCTTTCAGCAGCGGCTTGATGCCGCCGGCTTCGAGGATCGTCAAAGCGTAATCGCCGACGGGCTCGCAGGGCAGCTCTTCGCCGCTGGTTTCGTTTTTCAGCAGCGAACGGGACAAGTCGAGCGTGAGTCGGTCGCCGTCCCTGACTTTTTTCGAAACTCCGGGGCAGGCCACGAGCGGGATGCCGAGGTTGACGCCGTTGCGGAAGAAGATGCGCGCGAAGGACTCGGCGACGACGGCGCCGACGCCCACGGCCTTGAGGGTGACGGCGGCATGCTCGCGCGAGGAGCCGCAGCCGAAGTTCGTGCCGGCGACGATCAGGCCTCCGGGCCGGAAGCTGGCCGCAAAATCGGGATCGACGCCGACCATGGCGTGGCGCTTCACGTCGTCGGGATCGGTCTCGGAGAGGAAGCGCCCGGGATAGATCTGGTCGGTGTCGATGTTGCTGCCGAAGACGCGGGCGCGGCCGGAAATGATTTTGTCCATGGGATGCCTCCTGATCACAGGAATTCGGCGGGATCGACGATCTCGCCAGCGACCGCCGCAGCCGCTACGGCGGCGGGAGAGCCGAGGTAGATGCGCGCCTCGGCGCTGCCCATGCGGCCGGGAAAGTTGCGGCTCGAGGAGCTGATGCAGTTTTCGCCTCCCGCGAGCATGCCCTCGTGCGTGCCGAGGCAGGCGGCGCAGCCGGGCGTGACGAACGTGGCGCCGGCTTCGACGAGCGTCTCCATGACGCCGCTTCTGACGGCTTCAAGCAGCACTTTGCGGCTGGCCGGCACGACGACGAAGCGCGTGCCGCGCGGCACTTTCCGCCCCTTGACGACGCGCGCGGCGATTTCCAGATCCTCGAAGCGGCCGCCGGTACAGGTGCCGAGGAAGGCCTGCTGGATCTTCACGCCGGCGCAGTGCGAAACGGGATGCACGTTGTCGACGCTGTCCGGCTCGGCGATCTGCGGCTCGAGCGCGCCGACGTCGAAACGGTGCACGGCGGCATAACGGTAGTCGGGATCGGTATCGTACACCGTGCAGTCGTCGATACCAAGCCGTCTCATGTGCGCGAAGGTGACTTCGTCCGGCTGGATCCACGCCGTCTTGGCGCCGATCTCGGTGGTCATGTTGCACAGCGTCAGGCGTTCGCACAGCGGCATACGGCGCACGGCCTCGCCGCAGAACTCGATCACCTTGTAGACGCCGTAATCCGCTCCCAACGCGCCGATGACGTGCAGGATCGCGTCCTTGGCGAAGACGCCTTGGCGCGGCGCGCCATCGAGGACGATTTTGACCACTTCGGGCACGCGGAACCACAGCTGCCCGGAGATCAGGATCGCGGCCATGTCGGTGGCGCCGACGCCGGTGCCGAACGCCCCCAGCGCGCCGTGAGTGGTGGTGTGCGAATCGGTGATCACCATCAGGCGCCCGGGGCGCGAAAAGCCCTTGTCCACGCAGATCTGGTGGCAGACGCCCTCGTTCACGTCCATGAGATTGGCGATGCGCTGCGCCTCGCAGAACTCGCGGAACTGTTTCTGGTTGTCGGCCTGCTGGATCGACGAGGCCGGCGCGTAGTGGTCGAGAAACATCACCACGTTCTGCGGCGAATGGACGGCGACGCCGCCGATCTCGAAAAACGAGCGCACGGTCTGCAGATACAGATCGTTGATCCCGGCCACGTCGACCGTGCAGTTGACGATCTCGCCTGCCGCGACGGACGCGCGTCCGGCGTGGGCGGCGAGGATTTTTTCCGTTGCGTGCATTGCAGCATCTCCCCCCTGCGATGTCTGTGACAATGCGGGCCGTCCCGGTCAAAAGGATCGCCCCGCGCGAAATTATTTCACGTTCTTGATGCTGTCGATCTGAGTTCCGTCGCGGTATATGACCTTCGCCACCTCGCGGGTCCCGCGCGCGGGGCGGTTGGGCACGCCGGTCAGCTTCTCGGCCATGGCTTTGAGGTCGTGGATGTCCACGATCGTGACGCCCGCTTCGGCCAGACGACCGCGCAGGGCCGCGCGGGCCGGATTGACGGCCACGCCCTTCTGGGTGACGAGCACGTCGACCGTGCGGCCGGGAGTGGAAATCGTGGTGACGCGGTCGGTGACGATGGGCAGGCGGGCGCGGATCAGCGGCGCGACGACGATGCACAGTTTCGCCCCGGCGGCGACGTCGCTGTGGCCGCCGCTGCCACCCATGATGAAACCGTTGGAATCGGTGTGCACGTTGACGTTGAAGTCGGTGTCGATCTCCGTCGCGCCGAGGATGGCCGCGTCAAGGCTGTCGACGCAGCAGGACTTGGACGTAGGCGAGGCGTAGCGCGTCGCCGAAATTTCCACGTGACGCGGATCGTCGCGGATCGAGGCCACGGCGCCGAGGTCGAAGCACTGCACGTCCATGATGGAGCGGAAGCAGCCGGCGTTCAGCATATCGACGATGGCGCTGGTGATGCCGCCGAGGGCGTAGCCGCCCTGAATTTTTTCAGCCAACATCACGTCTTTGAGGAACGTGGCGGCAGCCAGCGAAGCTCCGCCCGCGCCCGTCTGGAAGGAAAACCCGTCTTTAAGCAGGCCGGAGGCGCGGATCACGTCGACGGTAGTGCGCGCCATGGCGAGAGCGACGGGATCGCGGGTGATGCGCGTGGTGCCGGAAACGATGCCCCGCGGATCGCCGATGCTGTCCACGGGGACGACGCTGTCGACCCACTGCTCCTGGATCAGCGCGTCCTCGAGCGGGTACGGGACAAGGTTGTCGGTGACGACGATCGTATGCCGGGCGCAGCGCGCGTCGGCTTCGGCGTAGCCGAGGGAGCCGCAGGCACTTTTGCCACGTTTGCCCGTGGCGTTGCCCATGGGATCGGCCGCGGGCGCGGCCACGAACGCCACGTCGATCGGCGTGACGCCGTTTTCGATGGCGCTCGGGCGGCCGCCGTGCGATCGGAAGACGACCGGCTCCTTCATGCCGCCCTCGGAGATGAAGCGACCGACCTTGGCGCCCATGTAGTTGGTCTCGATGCGGCCGACGAGACCGCTTTTGACGTGATCGATAATGGAGCTCTGCACGTCGAACACGGAGCTGCTGTTGAGCGTCAGACCGCGGTAGCCCATGGCGGCCAGTTCGGCCAGGACCATGTTCATCACGCCGTCGCCGTTGCGCAGGTGATGATGGAACGAGATCCTCATGCCGTCTTTCAGCCCGGAGCGGAGGACGGCGTCTTTCAGCGTGGCGACGACTTTGCTGTCTTTCATTCTTCGCGTCCTCCTTTGGCGATGGCTTCGGCCATGGCGATGGTCTGCTCGGCGCGCGCGACGATCGGCTTGTCGATCATCTTGCCGTACAGCGAGACGGCGCCGCGCCCCTGCTCCTTGGCCTGGCGGATGGCGGCGAGCACTTCGCGGGCGTAGTCGATCTCCTTCTGTGCCGGGCTGAACGCCTCGTTGACGGCGCGCACGTGGCGCGGCGAGATCACGGCCTTGCCGCTGAATCCCATGCTGCGCGCGAACCGCGCGTCCCTGGCGGCGCCTTCGTCGTCGTTGACGTCGGTGAACGGCGTGTCGTAGACGTCGATCCCGGCGGCGCGGGCGGCCGAAACCATGCGGCTGCGCGCGTAGAAGATCTCCGTTCCTTCCTTGGTGCGGGGGCAGCGCAGGTCGGCGGTCAGGTCTTCGGCGCCGAGGAAGATCGCCGCCACGCGCGGCGAAGCCGAAGCGACGGCGTAGGCGTTTTCCAGCCCGCGCGCCGTCTCGATCAGCGGGATCAGCTTCACGGTCCCGGCGGGAAGTCCGTGTCGTTTTTCCACTTCGGCCATGTAGGCGTCGAGCGTCGCGACGTCTTCCGCGCCGCCGACTTTGGCGGGCATGATCAAGTCGGGACGCAGCGGCACGATCTCGTCGAGGTCGGCCTGCCAGTACGGCGTGTCGAGCGAGTTGATGCGCACGGTCAATTCGACGTTTTCGAAGCCGAGCGCTTCGATGGCGTTGCGCACGAGGATGCGGGCGGCGTCTTTCTGGTCCGGCGCGACGGCATCCTCGAGGTCGAGGATGACGTTGTCGGCGCCGAGCGCGTCGCCGTTGACGATGATGTTGGGAGTGTTGCCCGGCAGGAACAGCATGGAACGGCGCATTTACTTTTCCTCCTCCGCCGCGCGTTTGATCGCGGTCTCCACGCGGGCGCGGATCGTGCAGTCGAGCGCGCCGCGATCGACGACGCGCAGCGACGCGTTTTCCACCGCGAACTCCTTCAGCACCTCGCGCACGGTCTTCTCGATCGAAGCGCCGAACTGCGCCGTCACGACCGATTCCAGTTCGACGGCAACGCCGCGCCCCGGTTCGATCTCCACCAGCGCGTCGCTCGATTCCAGCGTGCCGGCAACGGCTTTTCTCCTGATCTCCAAACGGCATCCCTCCCTGTCAAAAAAACGAAGCGGCCCTTCTTCAGCGCCGACGGATCATCCGAATCGTTTTTATTCTAGCACGGGCGCTCCGTCTGTAAACGATGTTTTTCGTCAGTCGTTGAGAAACAAAAATACGGCATTTCCGAAGAGTTTCGTGTATAATAGAAAAAATTATAACGTTTTGTTTACAGCAGTCTATGCTCCACATTCAAAAGGAGGAGTTCTCAATGGCAGAAAAAACGATTTACGAAATCGCGCTGGAGCGCCACAAGGAAACCGTGGGCAAGTTCGCCATGGTCAGCAAGATGCCCGTCACCAACATGCAGGAACTGGCCGTGGCCTACACGCCCGGCGTCGCCGAACCGTGCCGCGTCATCAACAAAAAGCCGGAAGAAGTTTACACTTACACGTCCAAGAGCAACGTCGTCGCCGTCGTCAGCGACGGCAGCGCCGTGCTCGGTCTCGGCAACATCGGCGCCAAGGCCGCCATCCCCGTGATGGAAGGCAAGTGCTGTCTCTTCAAGAACTTCGCGGGCATCGACGCGATCCCCATCTGCATCGAGACGCAGGACACCGAAGAGATCATCGGCATCGTCAAGAACATCACCGCCACGCTCGGCGGCATCAACCTGGAAGACATCGCCGCGCCGCGCTGTTTCGAGATCGAGGACCGTCTCAAGGCCGTCTGCGACATCCCCGTCTTCCACGACGACCAGCACGGCACCGCCGTGATCCTGCTCAGCGCCGTGATCAACGCGCTCAAAGTCGTGGGCAAGAAGATCGGCGACGTGAAGATCATCCTCAACGGCGCCGGAGCGGCCGGCACGGCCATCAGCAAGATGCTGACGCTGGCCGGGGCGAAGAACATCGTCGCCCTCGACAGCAAGGGGGCTCTGTCCGACGACATGGAGCTCGCCCCCGCCAAGCTCGCGCTCGCCAAGATCACCAATCCGAATCACGAAAAAGGCCAGCTGGCCGACGTGATCAAAGGTGCCGACATCTTCCTCGGCACCTCCGTCGGCGGCGCGCTCAAGGCAGAGATGGTCAAGACCATGGCGCCGAAGGCGATCATCTTCGCCATGGCCAACCCCGTGCCGGAGATCTTCCCCGACGAAGCCAAGGCCGCCGGCGCGATGGTCGTCGGCACCGGGCGCTCGGATTTTCCCAACCAGGTCAACAACTGCCTCGGCTTCCCCGGCATCTTCCGCGGCGCGCTCGACTGCCGCGCCACGCAGATCAACGACGAAATGCAGCTGGCCGCCGCCTATGCGCTGGCCGCGCTGATCCCCGACGAAGAACTGACGCCCGACCATATCATCGCCGACTCGTTCGACAAGCGCGTCGTGCCCGCGGTGGCGAAAGCCGTGGCCGACGCCGCCCGCAAGACCGGCGTGGCGCGGCTGTAAAAACTTTTCCATCCCCTATGGTTGTACCGGCGCGGCGTCGCTCGGGCCGAGCCAACGTCGCGCCGCGAAAAATTTTCCGTTCTGAGGAGGAATTCCACAAATGTCTGAAGAAAGCAAAAGCCTCAGGCTGTTCAACATGCCCTGGCAGATCTTCGCCGTCTTCGCGGCCATCGTCCTTGTGGCGACGTATATGGGCGTGCTGCCCAAAGGCATGATCGGCGCCTTTCCGTTCATGATCGTCGTCGGCGCCGTTCTCAACGAGATCGGCAACCGTTGCCCGATCGTCAACACCTACCTCGGCGGCGGCGCCATCGTCATCATTTTCGGCATGGCGACACTCTGTTATTATCATCTCATTCCCGACGCGACCGTCAAGATCGTCACGAACTTCATGAAAGGCGAAGGCTTCCTCGACTTCTACATCGCCGCGCTGATCTGCGGCTCGATCCTCGGCATGAACCGCGATCTGCTGATCCGCGCCGCGATCCGCTATCTGCCCGCCATCGTCGGCGGCGTCGCCGTAGCGATCGGCCTGGCCGGGCTGGTCGGCGAACTGACCGGTTACGGCGCCAAGCAGGCCATCCTTTACATCGCCGTGCCGATCATGGGCGGCGGCATGGGCGCCGGCGCGGTGCCGCTGTCGAAGATCTTCGGCGAGACGCTGGCGCAGAAACCCGAAGACATCATCAACATCATGATCCCCGCCGTCGCCCTCGGCAACGCCATGGCCATCGTCGCCGGCGGGCTGCTCAGCAAACTCGGCAAGTCGTTCCCCTGCCTCACCGGCAACGGCGATCTGCTCATCACCAAGGGCGCCGACGACGCCATTCAAGCCGACGAAGAATTTCTCAAAAAGCGCGATGCCATCAGCCTGACGGTCATGGGCGTCGGCCTGCTGCTGGCGACGGCATTCTTCGCCTGGGGACGCATCGTCGCGTTCTTCATTCCCAAGATCCACAGCTACGCCTGGATGATCATCTCCGTCGCCGTCGTCAAGGCGCTGGGGATTCTTCCCCAGTATTACGAGATCTGCTGCTACCAGTGGTTCCAGTTCGTCATGAAGAACCTCACGGCCGTCCTGCTCGCCGGCATCGGCGTGGCTTACACCGACCTCGGCCAGATCATTTCCGCCTTCTCCGGCCAGTACCTGTTGCTCGTCGGCGTGACGGTGTTCGGCGCCATCATCGGTTCAGGCCTCGTCGGTCGCCTCGTCGGCTTTTATCCCGTTGAGTCGGCCATCACCGCCGGGCTCTGCATGGCCAATATGGGCGGCACGGGCGACGTGGCCGTCCTTTCCGCGGCCCATCGCATGGAACTGATGCCCTTCGCGCAGATCTCCTCCCGCATCGGCGGTGCCTTCATGCTGATCCTCGCCAGCGTGCTGCTGCAGATCATTTAATGCGTAGAGTAGTGAAAGCGGAGAAAATTAAACAAAAGATGTCATCAAGTCACAAAGGGAAACGAATGAAATAACAAGCCCCCCTGACAGCCCAGTTGCCATCAGGGGGGCGTTTGTAATGTTCCACGTGGAACATTTTCGATCAATGAAGATCCATCAGTTTTTTCGCGTTTTATACCGCGCACCAATTCCTTTCGGATGCTATGCCACGTTTTCAACGAGGCTGTGAGCCGACCGCGAGTGACAATTTTTACCGTCTCAGACCGAGGCGTTCGGACTCGTTCTGCCCCTGGTCGCCAGCCAAAGGAGAACGAGGGCCGCCAGGCCCACCGCGTCGCTCAGAGTGCCGGGATAAAGCAGAGCCAGGGAGCCGACCAGCGCCAGAAGGCGTTCATACCAGCGCAGCGGCGCCATGAAAAAGTTCTCGGTGAAGCAGGACAGCAGGAACACGCCCACCACGGCGGAAATCATCGCCTGGAACGTGACGAACCAGTTCGTGACGTTGGTCAGCAGGATCTCGGGAGCCAGCACGAAGATGAACGGCACGATAAAACCCGGCAGAGCCAGCTTGACGCCGGTAAAAGCCGTCCGGTTGGGATCGGCGTTGGCCAGGCCGGCAGCCGTGTAGGCGCCCACGCAGACCGGCGGCGTCACCGACGAGAGGACGGCGTAAAAAAACACGAACATATGCGCGTCCAAACCTCTTACGCCGAGCAGAGTCAAGGCGGGGGCCGCCACAGCGCTGGCCATGACGTAGCTCGCCGTCGTCGGCATGCCCATGCCGAGCAGCGTCGCGATCAGCAGCGTCACGCACATGGTCAGGACCAAATGTCCCCGCGTCAGCGCCAGCACGGCATCGCCGATGCGCAGGGCCACGCCCGTGGCGCCCATCATGCCGATGACGTTGCCGACGATGATGCAGGCCATGGCGACCGAAAGGGCGCCCAGCGAACCGTCTTTCAGCGTGTTGACGAACGTCGTCAGGTCCATGCGGTCGGATTTCTTCACGAAGCTCAGCAGCACGCAGCAGCCGATGCCCCAGCAGCCGGAATAGAGCGGATTGTACCCCTTGACCAGGAAGTAGACGATCACGAACAGAGGGATCGCTTTGTAGCCGCTCTTGACCAGGACTTCTCCGGCCCGGGGGAGCGTCTCCTTCGGCAGCCCTTTCAGGCCGAGGCGCGAAGCCTCGAGGCTGAGCGAACACCAGATGCCCCAGAAGTACAGCAGAGCGGGAACGATCGCGCAGAGCAGAACCTGAGTGTAGGGAATGTTCAGCGTATCGGCGATGATGAACGCTGCGGCTCCCATGACGGGAGGCATGATCTGCCCGCCGGTGGAGGCGGCCGCTTCGACGGCGCCGGCAAAGTGCGGTTCGTAGCCGATGCTTTTCATCAGAGGGATCGTGAAGGCGCCCGTCGTCGCCACGTTGGCCGACGTGCTGCCGCTGATCGTGCCCATCAGAGCGCTGGAGAGCACGGAGATCTTGGCGGGGCCGCCCTTCAGATGCCCTGTCAAGGCCATGGAAATGTCGTTGAAGAAATCCGACGTCTTCGTGGACGTCAAAAAGGCGCCGAAGAGCACGAACAGGTAAATGTACGTGGCCGAAACGCCCGTCACCAAACCGAAGAGGCCGTCCGTCGTCAGATAGAGCTCTTCGATGATGCGCGGGACCGACAGGCCGAAGTGTTGAATGGGGCCGGGCATCGAGCGCCCGAAGTAGGCAAACAGCAAAAACAGGAAGCAGAAGATCGGCAGCGGCCAGCCAAGCACGCGCCGCCCAGCGATAAACACCAGCGCGGTGAAGACGCCGCCAAGCCAGAGCTCGTAGCTGTAAACTTCACCGGCGCGAGTGGCGATGCTTTCATACGCGAAGAACACGTAAAGAGCGCAGGCGCCCGACGCGATCGCAAAGATCCAGTCAAGAGCCGTGGCGCGGTCGCGCGGCGATCTTTTCGCGGCCGGGTAAAGCAGGAAAATCATGGGAAGAATGAAAGCGACGTGAAAACTGCGCTGCTGCATCGTCGGCAGCACGCCGAAAAAGGCGGTGTAAAGCTGAAAGACCGCCAACGCGACGGCCAGGACCGTGATCAGCGTACCCATCGCTCCCGTGAAGGTACGGCGTTTGCCCGTTTTTTTCTGAAGCTGCCGAGCCTGAACGTTGGCGTCGGCAACGCTCTGGGCTGAAATGCGCGTCGTCATCGAGAAAAATCCCCCTCGTCTCAAAAACACATATTTTATAAAAGGCCAAGGACCGTGCAAAAACAGGGAGAGCCGGCAGGACTCTCCCTGTTCGATTTTCGCCGCGAGATCGTCTTTACTTAATCAGACCGATCTCCTTGTAATACTTGAGCGCGCCGGGATGGATCTCCATGGCGCAGCCGTCGAGGGCATGCTCGCGGCCGAAGTTGGAGAAATACGCGGGAAGACGCTTTTTCAACTCCTCCTGCCCCTCGAACATGGCCTTGACCGTCTTGTACACGACGTCCTCGCTCACTTTTTCGTCGGACAGCAGCACGCCAATGGCCGCGATCGTGTTGACGTCGTCGGGATGCTTGTCGTAAGTGCCGCCGGGGATGGTCGCAAGAGCAAAATAAGGATGCTCCTTGACGATCTGCTGACGCTTGTCCTCGTCGATGGACAAAAGGCGCACGCCGCCGGTGATCATGTCGGTGACCTGAGCGTTGGGCGCGGTCGTGGTCCAAAAGTTGCCCTGAACCTCGCCGGTCTTCAGGGCTTCGGCGCTCTCGGTCTTGCCGTAACGGTTGATCGTCACGTCTTCGTCCTTGATGCCGTAGGCGTTCAGAATAATGCGGCTATACGTCTCGATCCCCTGCCCGATGGCGCCGTAATCGATGCGTTTGCCGCGGAAATCGGCGACGCTCTTCATGTCTTCGCCGCTGACCAGGACATGACACGGCATCGGATAGATGGCGGCGACGAAACGGATGCTCTTCACGGGCGCCTTGAAGGGGCCGGAGCCGTTCAAAGCCTCGTCGACCGTGGCGGACTGACACATGCCGAACTCCATATCGCCTTTCGCCAAGCCGTTGACGTTCTTTGTGGAACCGCCGGTCACCGCCGTATAGTTGACGCCGTTCTTGGCCGCGTTGCCGATCTGGGCAATCGTGTTGCCGATCAGATAGAATCCGCCGCCTACGCTGCTCGTACCGATGCGGGCGAAGTCAACCGCAAAACCGGCCGCTGCCGTCATTCCCAAGAACGCTGCTGCCGCGCAAACGCTTTTCACTGTCTTACGAATCATAACTGCTGCCTCCTCCTCAATGTTCTGACATTTTCTTAAGCAAACGAGCACTGCATTTTACATGATGAAAGCAACTTTTACTAAGCGAACCCAATTATGAAACACCTTTTCCCCTTTGTCAATGAGCAAATAATGTTTCTTTGTTACACACTGACTTCCATATTATGAAATAAAATGATAAAATTTTTGTAGCGCCAGTGAGTTCTTGAGAGTCTAGACTTTCACTCAAAAAACGAGGGGGAAAAATGTCTGCAAAATCAGTCAACGGAGTTTCATCGATAAGAAAATGTCTGTCAGTGCTCGACTGCTTTTCCGAGGATGCCCCACAGCTCTCGCTGACCGCCGTCACGAAAAAAACCGGTTTTTCCATGCCCACCACGCTGCGAGTTCTTGCGGCGCTGTGCGAGGAAGGCTTTCTTGAGCGCGACGCCAATCGTCTCTACCGCGTGAGCTGGAAGGCCTACCGCCTGGGCAAACTCTTTCAGGCGCACGACTCCATCAAAAACGCCGTGCTGCCGGTCATGCGGCGGCTGCGCGACGTATTCGGCGAAACGGTCAGTCTCTATTACAAACATGACATCTGGCGCGTCTGCGTCGAACAAGCGGTCAGCCTTCACGAGCTGAAGCGCATTTCTCATCCCGGCTCCTACTATCCGCTCTGGGCCGGCGCCACCGCAAAGATCTTTCTCGGCTTCATGACGTCCGACGAGATTCGACGCGTGTACGCGGAGGCTCCGCAGGATCGGAAGGAACGCTGGGCTCAGTTCCTCGGCGAAGTCGCCGAGGCGCGGCAGCGTGGTTACGCCGTCAGTCTGGCCGAACGCGAGGAAGGCACGTCGTCCATCGCCTGCCCGCTCTTCGACTTTATGGGCAAGCTGACGGCCTGCCTGTGTATCTCCGGCCCCAGCTTCCGTTTCACCGACGAGATCAAGGCGAAAGCAGCTCCCGTTATCGTCAGGGAATGCCGTGAACTTTCCCGTTCCTTCGGCGCGCCCGATTCGGCCTTCGGGACGCGCTCCCAAGCCCGGGGCTGACGCCGGGAGCGCCATTTCCGTCTCCATACAGTACGGGGCGGCAGCTTTTGAATTCATTCCAAAAGCTGCCGCCCCGTACTGCGTCATTTTTCGGTACGAAGCGAGGCCATCGCTTCGTACCGACGGCGCTTCGCCAGGTAATAGCCGAGCGTCAGCGCCGCGGTAACCGCCCAGGCAAGCGGATAGCCGACATAGACGTGGATGATGCGGTGATCCAGCGCCAGCGCTACCGCCAGATAGAGCTGGCGCAGCACGACCATACCGATCAGCGAAAGGATCATGGGAACGCGCGTGTCGCCGTAGCCGCGCAGCGTGCCCAAGCAGACTTCGCGCAGGGCCATGAAACCGTAAAACGGCAGCATCACGTGCATCATGTCGATGCCGGCCGCTACGACGGCGGGCGCGTCGTTGAACAGTCTGATGCAGTACGGAGCGGCGGCGAAGAGCACGGCGCTGACGGTAAAGCAGTACGTCAGGGACAACAGCAGGCAGCTTTTGAAGCCGTGCTTGACGCGCTCGGCCTTGCGGGCGCCGACGTTCTGGCTCACGAAAGTGGTCTGTGCCATGCCGAAACCTTTGCAGGGCAGCGCCACGAAGCGATCGATCCGCTGCGTGGCCCCCAGTCCAGCCATCGCCGCCGCGTCGAAGCCGCTGATGTAGCGCCACACGAACAAGTTCGAGAAGGAGATCAGGCAGTTCTGCATTCCCGCCGGCATGCCGATCGAGATCACACGGCGCAGGATTTCCCGTTCGCGGGACAGTTCGCCGAAGGTGAGCCGGAAACTGCCGTCGTGCTTTTTCAGCCGGAAGGAGACGATGAACACTGCTACCATCTGCGAGACCACGGTCGCTGCGCTGACGCCGGCGACGCCCCAGCCCCAGACCACGACGAAGAGCAGATCGAGAACGATGTTGAGAGCGCAGACCAGCACGAGGACGTTGAACGGGCCGCGCGAATCGCCGACGGCGCGCAGCAGGCCGGCCGCCACGTTGTAGACGACGGTGAAGAGAATCCCGGCCAGATAGATGCGCAGATAGACGACGGCGTCGCCGTAAACTTCCGCCGGCACGGAGATCAGGCCAAGCAGTCCCGGCGCGGCGAAGATGCCGACGCCTGAGAGGATCAGTCCGAGCGCGGCCGCAAAGGCAAAGGCGGTGCGCATGGCGGCGCCGAGACGTTCGCGTTCGCCGCCGCCGAAATACCGGGCCGCGATCACCGAGGCGCCGATGGACATGCCGTTGAAAAATCCCACCACCATCTGCGAAACGGCCGAGCACACGCTGACGACCGCCAGCGCCTTGTCGCCGACGAAATTGCCGACGACCATCGAATCCACCGTGTTATAAAGGTTCTGGAGCATTTCCGCCAGAACGATGGGCACCGCAAAGGCGACGATCTTTCCGATGATGCCGCCCCGAGTGAAGTCTACCGTCCGCCCCGCCACGATTCATCCCCCATTTCCCGATCGTCGCCAAGATTTTTTCACTTTAGATTCGTTCGCGCGGTTTGTCGATCGACCGAAAAACAAAAGCTCCTTCCGCAGGAATCCACTCGGAAGGAGCGACCGACAGCGCCGGAAAAGCATCTCTCATTCGTGACTCAAACAACGAATGCCCGCCAAGCCCTCCGGGGGAGAGCCTCGACGCGAGCTGCGCAGGCCGCGCAGCGGTCGAGATGCTCCCGAGCGGCTGGACGCCCACGGAGAGCGGCGCCTCAGTTGTCGTTTCCTATCGAGGATCGGCGTCACTGATCGGGGCGGTAAGCTTTGTCCAGCATGTAGCTTTCAATGCGGTTTTCTCCCAGCGCCGCCAAATCGCCGCTTCTCAGGTTTTTCACGATGTTGGTGTGGAACGTGAGGATGCTTTCCAGGTCCTCGAGGCCGACGTTGTGGATCATGTACTGGAACAGGCGCGAATAGGTCTTCTTCAGGAGCTCGGAAGTCCAGGACAGTCCCGAGATCCCGTGGATATAGAAGTGGAAGCGGCATTCCAGATCGAAGAAATCCAGCTGTCCCTCCTGAAGGTTTTTCTCGAAGGCCGCGCGGATATCACGGTAATCGTCGATGCACTTCATCAGATACCGGTAATGTTCGTCGTTCAGCAGATGGTTTTTCACGATCCGAGAATAGACTTTCGACTCGAGCAGTAAGCGCACATCGTAGATCTCCCCCACGTCGGCATTGGTGTACTGCAGCACCAGGGCGCCGCGCCGCGGCAGAGTTTTGACGATGCCGTAGGACTCGAGGATCTTCAGCGCCTCGCGCACCGGAGAGCGGCTTACCTTGAGCTCTTCGGCCACGTCGTTCTCGCGGATGAACGAGCCGGGCTGGAAGCGTTTTCTCACCAACAGCTGGCGGTGCAAATAACGCGTCACTTCCTCGGTAACGGACTGGGGAATTGCGGACTGATACGACATTTTATCATCTCCTCGGAGAAAACAATTTCACGGCAAAATTTTTTCTCGCAGCATAGAACGGCTCTTTCAAGAGATCGCGTCTTTCGCGTAAAGCGCCTTCAATGAACGGGAAGAACGACGACCCCAGCCTCGATAAAACGCCTGGCAATGACAAAGAAACTCGGGACGAAGCCGTCATCCTGCGGAGGCTTCGTCCCGAGTTCTGCGCTCTCCTGCCGGACGGTGGAACGCGTAAAATTTTGCCGACGTTATTCTGCTCGAATCCGACGCGCCATCTCCGCGCCCACCTCGCGCAGGGCGGCTTCGTCGGCTTCGGTGGGGCAGCTTTTCACTTCCACGACCTTCTCGATCGGATCCCAGCCGGGCTTGGCGGCCAGCGCCTGCAGCGGCTTGAGCTCGGCGCCCTTGCTCCACGAATAGCAGCCGGCGACGGCGAGCACGCGGCCGCTGAGCTTGCAGTTGTCGATCTTTTCCACCACGGGCATCATGGCCGGGAACATGCCCATGTTGTAGCAGCAGCTCAGCAGCGCCAAGCCGCGGCTGCGCCACGCGTCGCGGATGATCCAGCTCAGGTCGGCCGTGCCGGCGTCGTAGACTTTGACGTCCGTCACGCCGCCGCCGCACAGGCCGTCGGCGACGCACTCGGCCATGCGGGCGGTGTTGCCGTACATGGAACCGTAGACGATCACGGCGCTCTGCGTCGTCTCCTGGCGGCTCATGCCGTCGTAAAGGCGGACGATTTTTTCCACGCCTTCGCCGCGGTGGACGGGGCCGTGGGACGGGCAGATCATCTTGATCGGCAGCGCCGCGGCTTTCTTGAGGGCGGCCTGCACGTTGACGCTGAAGCGCCCCACGATGGTGGCGTAATAGCGGCGCGCCTCGCCGGTATAAACGTGCATGTCCAGCTCGTCGCCGAAGATGCCGCCGTTGAGCGCGCCGTAGCTGCCGAACGCGTCGCAGGTGAAGGCGATGCCGCTGGAGTTCTCGAAGGAGATCATCGTCTCGGGCCAGTGCACCATCGGGATCGTCGCGAAAGTGAGGCTGCGGGCGCCCAGCGTCAGAGTTTCGCCGTCCTTCACTTCTTTCGCGTTCACGGACGGGCCGTAGAACTGGCCGATGAAGGCGAGCGCCTGTTTGTCGGCGACGACGGCGATGTTGGGGTACACCTGGCGCAGCATGCGGATGGCGCTGGAATGGTCGGGTTCGACGTGGTTGACGATCAGATAGTCCACGGGACGGGCGCCGATGATGCTCTGGATGCGCTCGAGATATTCGCCGAAGAACTCGGCCTTGACGCCGTCGATCAGCGCCACCTTTTCGTCGTCGATCAGATAGGAATTGTAGGAGACGCCGTAGGGCAGCGACCACAGATTTTCAAAGAGCGGCGTCTTGCGGTCGTTGACGCCGACCCACCAGATTTTGTCCGAGACAGAAATCGCCTTCAACATGAAAAAAAACCTCCCGGTCCAGAGTGTACTTTGACGCGCCGTGGGCACGAAACGATGGATATATGAAAACTATATCATTATACGATCCGGAGTCGGGACATGCAAGGCGGGCGAAAGCCCTTGCTCCCCGCGCCCGCCGCGGACGGCCCAAAAATTTTTCCGCAAAAAAACGGCGGGAGGTTATAATGATCGGCAGGACACGATCACATTTTTGCAAGGAGGTTTTTCGCGATGTTTTTCTCCGTTCTTCTCGTCCTTCTGACGCTGGGCGCGTTGCTGGCGTCCGCCTCCGCGGCGCGGGGCTGCACGACCATGGGAGCGGGACGCCAAGCCACCGCCGACGGTTCGGTGCTGGTCACTCACAGCTGCGACGGCTGGTACGACCAGCGCCTTCGCGTGATCCGCGGCGGCGACCACGCGCCCGGCGAGACGGTCGACATTTACAACGTCATGTGCCACGCCAACCACCCCGCCGAGCCGCTGCGCAAGGTTGGCTCTGTGCCTCAGGCGGCGCGCACGTACACCTATTTCCAGATCGCCTATCCGTTCATGAACGAACGTCAGGTCATCATCGGCGAGTTCACCTGGACGGGCCGGCCAGAGCTGGCGTCGCCGCAGGGCATCTTCTACATCGAAAATCTCGAGGCGCTGGCGCTGGCCCGCTGCGCCACCGCGCGCGACGCCGTGCGCCTGATGGGACAGTTCGCCGAACAATACGGCTACGCCGACGGCGGCGAAACGCTGGTCGTCGGCGACCCCAACGAAGCCTGGGTCTTCGAGATCGTTGGCGCCGGAACGGACTGGGAGCCGGGCTGCGGACGTCCCGGCGCGCACTGGGCGGCGCGGCGCATCCCCGACGACGGCTTTTTCGTGGGCGCCAACCGCTCGCGCCTCGGCGTCATCGAACTGGCCGAGAGCGACGCGCTCATGCTCGGCTCGGAGCTGACCGCGTACCCGGAAAAACAGGGCTGGTGGAAGCGGGGCGAGCCGTTCGACTTCTCCGGGATCTTCAATCCCGAACCGTACGGCTACGCCTTTTACGCCTCGCGCCGCGAGTGGCGCGCGCTGAACCTCGTCGCGCCGTCGCAGCAGTTCCCCGTCGTCACCTGCCGCGAAGCCTATCCGTTCAGCGTCGTTCCCGACAAGAAGCTGACCGTGCGGGATCTGATGGACGTTTACAGCGACCATCTCGAAGGCACCGAGTACGACCTCACCAAGGGACTGGCGGCCGGCCCCTTCGGCTGCCCCGTGCGCTGGTTCACGCCCGCCGCGAGCCGTCCCGAAGGGCGCAAAACCGACGACTGGGAGCGCTCCATCGCCATCTACCGCTGCGCGTACAGTTTCGTGGCGCAGTGCCGCGGCTGGCTGCCCGATCCCGTGGGCGGCGTGCTGTGGTTCGGGCTGGGTTCTCCCGATACGACCGTCTACGTGCCGGTCTACTGCGGCGCGCTGGACGTACCCGCGCCGTGGAGCGAGGGCAAGAGCCACGTCTTCGACCGCGACTGCGCCTGGTGGGCGTTTACGCTGGTCAACAACTGGGCCTGTCTGAGATGGGACGCCATGTACAGGGACATCCGCGCCCGCCGCGCCCGGTACGAAGAGCGTTTCTTCGCCGCGCAGACGGGCTTCGAGAACGAGATCGCCGACCTCTGCTCCCGCGGCCGCGAAGAAGAAGCCGCCCGGCGCGTTACCGAACACACCTGCGCGCAGATGGACGAGCTGTGCGAGGGGTGGTGGAGCTTCGCCTTCGAGCTGATCGGAAAGTACCACGACGGCGGCGTGATGACGCCTCAGGGCGCGATGACGACGCCCGGCTATCCTGCCGAGTGGCTGGAACGGGTCGATTTCGGCGCGACGTCGGAACGCGACCTGAAAAAACTGGGCGGCCAAAAGCTCAGCGGCTCGTTCTCGGGCATTTCGCTGTAAAGAAACAAGACAAGACGACACAATGGGGGGAGGGCGAGCAGCCGGATAAAATCCAGCCGTTCGCCCTCCCCCATTTTCGACGGAAAACGCCTGATTTCTTTTTCTCGTCGTCGCGCCGTCCCGGCATCTTTCGGGATCCAACACGGAATGTTCCACGTGGAACATCAAAAATCGGGAAATGAGACAAAAAACTTTCGCGTCACGGCGACGTCACCGCGATTTTCATTTCCTCAGCGCGTAACGGTTCGTGGGACGGCCGACTTTCTGATATTCCAGCTCCAGCGTCGCCTCGCCGGCGGCGACCAGATATTCCAGATAGCGGCGCGCCGTGATGCGCGAGATCTTGAGGGCCTGCGCCGTTTCAACGGAAGACAGCGGCGAGGCGGCGTGCCCGAGGAGGTTCTTCACCTGCTGCAGCGTCTGCGGGTTCAGCCCCTTGGGCAGATCGTTGGCGGCCGTATCCTTCTGCTGGACTTGAAGCAGTTTGTCCAGCTCCTTCTGATCGATCTGGTCGGCGCCGCGGTTGAGACGGTTTTCCAGCTGCTGGAACGAACGCAGCGACGTCTGGATGCGTTCGAAGACGAAGGGCTTGATCACGTAATCGAAAGCCCCCGCCTTGAGCACGGCGTTGATCGTGTTGGTGTCGCGCGACGCCGACACGACGATGACGCCGACGGTACGGTTCATCTCGCGGATCCTCTGCAGCGTGGCCACGCCGTCCATGCCCGGCAAAAAGACGTCCAGGATCACGAGGCGGACGGGATGCCGCTGCAAAAACTCCAGCGCGTCCTTGCCGCTGGAGACCACTCCCGCGACGATAAATCCCGGGACGGCGCCGATAAACTGGCGATGGATCGCCGCCACCATCGGATCGTCTTCGACAATGAGCACATCAATAGCTTCCGGCATCAGAGAGCTCCTCCTGTTTCTTCGGAAGAGGGATCGTCACGGTGAAATCCGTGTACTCCCCCTCCGCAAAATCCACTGAAATGTCGCCGCCAAGCGACGTTACGATATTGCTGATCGTATAAAGTCCAAAGCCCGAAGGGCGGCCTCTTTTCTTGGTGCTGAACCCCTTGTCGAAAAGCCGTTCCGCGATGCGGGCGTTCATCAGCCCGGCGTTGTCGCGCACGCTCAGGAAGATGTAGCCCGATTCGTCGTACATGGAAAAACGGATCTCGGAACGTTCGTCGACGCCCTTTTCCTGAAGCGCTTCCACCGCGTTCTGCATCAGATTGCCGACGACGATCACCAGCGACCGCTCGCTGATCTCGGCGCTGTGATCGGCGCAGGAGCTGTCGGCTTCGAGAACAAAATTGATGCCCTGCTCGCGGCACAGTCCGGCTTTGCCCATCAGCACGCCGCAGACGGCGGCGTTTTTGATCCGCTCCGTCATGAACGAATGCGCCGACTGGCTCGAATCGGTCTCCGCGGCGATGTAGGCCACCGCCTTGTCGTACTGTCCCAGCTGGATCAGGCCGGAAATGGCCTGGAGCGTGTTCATGAACTCGTGATTGTGGATGCGCAGCGACTCCACGTACATCTTCACGCCCGTCATCTCCTCCGCCATGGCCTGCAGCTCGGAAAGGTCGCGCAGCGTGACGATGGCGCCGTAGCAGCGGCCGCTGATGAACACCGGCACTTTGTTGCACGACACCAGCGCCTCGCGCAGGTTCTGCTCGAGATTGTACACGGGCTGACAGTCGTCGATCACCCTGCGGATGTCGAGCCCGGGGATCAGTTCGTCGGCGATCTTGCCGACGTCGCTGTCCTTCAGGTCCAGCAGCAGCTTGGCGATGCGGTTCAGCATCGTGATCCGCCCCGCGGGATCGACGGCCAGGATCCCATCGCAGACGAAATCGAGGATCCGGTCGCGCTCGTTGGAAGCGATGCGGATCTTTCGCTTCAGTTCGTGGTTCCAGAAGAGGATCGCGCCGACGAACAGCAAAACGACACAGCCCGCCTGTACGAGAATCCGCGGACTGAGCAGGAATTCATCGTATTGCCCCAGCCATTTGTTCATCACGGCGTTATAGCGCCCGTCGAGCTTCATTTCCGCCAGCGCATGTCCGATCTTGAGCGTCATCGCCACGTCGCCGTGCAGCACCACCAGACCGCGCTCGTAGGACTGCAGCGGCAGCTTGCGCGCGTCGATGGCATAGCGGTAACGCCGCGTCTGCTCCAGCTGATAGCGCCCCTGAAACGTCTCGCAGACAAAGGCGTCGCACATGCCCGCCGCCAGGATGCGCAGCCCGTCGGCTGCGGACGGACAGTGCATGATCTCTTTTTTGAAGCCCAGATTCGTCAAAAATTTTTCTTCCGGCGCGCCGGCAACGACGCAGATCCTTTTTCCGCGCAGCTCGTTCAGCCCGTCGGTCCGTCCGCTCGGCAGGAATACGGTCGACGATTCCCACAGGAACGGCAGGGCGAAGCACAGCGAATCCCGCTCCGCCTCGGGAAAGCCCTCGAGGATCCGCGCCACGTTCTCGGCCATGCCGGGATCGATCGGGTCGAGATTGCGCACGGGAAGATACCCGAATCGTTCCTGCTCGGGATCGACCGGGTAGAGCGAACCGAGCACGATCTCCGGCTGGATCTGGTACATGGAGTTTCTCACGTCCCCCGCGCCGCGCGGCGAAAGGAGAAAGCGCATCTTCTCCTTCTGAGCGATCAGCTCGAGCAGATCGACGTACACGCCCCGCATTGTGCCGCGAGAGTCGATCTGAAGATACGGAGGCTGCGTCTCCATACAGAGCACGCGTATTGTCCGCCCTTCGCCCGCGCCGATCACCATGTCGGGCACCGCTTCAACCCCAGCGGCGGTTTTTCCGCTCCACAGGATCTGCATCAGACAAAAGAGCGGCAGAGTCGTTCGCAACACCGCACGGAAAATTCTCGTCATCTCAGCACCGTCACTCGTTCGGATGATCGATATTGTCATCTTGCGAATCCGCGCAAAAAGACAAAGATCTTGTTTGTTAATAATAACACATACCGAATAAAAAGAGGAGCCTTATGCAAAATGGGGTCAAACATCAGAGAGTAAAGAAGGCGATGCCGTTCGGCAAAAGCAATGAATTCGGATTTCTCCATGGAATCACAACGACGTCCGCAGCGTTGACGGTGTTTCTCGTAGCTTTTCTGGGTTTCAGCTTTGCATCTTGTTTTGTCCCCTTGTACAACCTCGTTTGATCTCATCGCGCACCGCGTTGGGGACGCAGTTGAGCTCTTTGACTCTTTGAATGACCGACCACCCGTCTTTGGGACGTCCCTAAATTGGTATCCGGTCAGCGTAAGTCAGATGTTTTCCCTTTCGGCGTCCTTCTGTGGTAGAATTGCCTCACAGCAGCATCCTCCGTGGCGGTGTCGATTGGCGCTTATTTAGGGGGCTTGTTTTACTTCTTCCCCTCCCGGATGTTCAACTTCACTTTGCAATGAGCCATCACGAGTATCCGTGTGGTGTAGATTCAGGACAAAGCCGGCCGCGCTGCTGAGTCGCCGGTGCGATCATGGAACGGAGCGTGAAAAGCATGAATCTTTTTCTCTGTTACGACAGATGCAGCACATGCAAAAAAGCCGAACAGTGGCTGAAAGACAACGGCGTCTCCTACGAAAAGCGCCCTATCGTGGACGCTCGCCCCACGGTCGCCGAACTGCGCGCGTGGCACGAAAAAAGCGGTCTGCCTGTGCGGCGCTTTTTCAACACAAGCGGAATACTCTACCGTTCGCTGAACGTCAAGGACCGCCTGCCCGGCATGTCCGACGAGGAAGCGTATGAGCTTCTGGCCACAGACGGGATGCTCGTCAAGCGTCCTCTGCTGGTTACGCCTGAAGCCGTGCTGCCCGGCTTCAAAGAAGCGGACTGGGCCAAGGCCCTGAAAAAACAGCGCCTGTGAAAAACGCGCATCGCGTCAATCATGAGGCCGTCTCAATTGAGGCGGCCTCTTTGCTATATCTTTGATGAGCTCTATGCAGTGCTACAGCACTGCATAGAAGCGGAACGAAGCGGTATCATGTATCTTGAAAGACAGTTCTGTAGTTTTGGGACAGTGTCAATAGCCAATAAAAATGTCACCATAACTGCTCATTAAAAAAGTCACCCCCTCACACTCTCATCACAGCAAGACACCTCGAAAGAACTCCCCATCGTGCCGCCATAACAACGTCTACGCGAACGTACA
>NZ_RAWT01000044.1:0-21935 GCF_003612005.1 Pyramidobacter sp. CG50-2 | reverse complement strand
TGCCGGCGGCGTTGCTGACGGTGAAGCCGCCTTTGAGGGCGTTGATGTCAGTGGTGTGTCCGGTGACGGTGGGGTTGGTGTTCACCTGGGTGTTCACCTGGGCGTTGATCTGGCTGTTCAGCTTGGTCTGGTCGAGGGTGAAGTTCAGCCCGGCGGCGTTCACCACCGGTTTGATGTAAGCGTCTCCCTTGACCACCAGCGGGGTGCTGACGTCGATGACTTTGGAGCCGGGCGTCGGGGTCTGGCTGTCCTTGATGGTCCAGGTGGCGGCGCGCTTCAGCTGCGCCACGTTGACGGCGTCATCGTTGTCGGTCCCGGCCGCCACGCCGGTGATCTGGCGGGTAATGTTACCGGCCAGGTTGCCCACGGCGACGGCGTTGCGCGTGGAGATCCACGCCGCACCGCTCTGCCCGGCCCCCAGAAACGCCGCTTTCCCGGCGGCGGTATCCGCCATCGCCCCGCTGCCGAGGGCGACGGAATCGGCCCGCACGGCGCGCGCCCCCACGCCTACGGCGAAGGAATTCACCGCCGCGGTTTCGACGATGCCTCCCGACGCCGCCAGGGAGTTTATAGCCTTCGCCTGCGAACTTGAACCCATCGCGGTGGAATAGTTGCCCTCGGCAAGGGTATTGCTCCCCATCGCGGTGGAAGCGGCGCCAGTGGCGCGGGTCACGTTCCCCATCGCGATGGAAGCGTAGCCGGCGGTTTGGGCTTTGTACCCCATCGCGACGGAAGAACCTCCCTTGGCTTCGCTCTCAACCCCCATTGCGGTGGAAACGTTGCCGATGGCTTTGGACTTGCTCCCCATCGCGGTGGAAGACTCGCCCTCGGCACTGGTTTCGTTCCCCATCGCGGTGGCATAGCCGCCCTTGGCAACCGTTTTGAACCCGAGCGCGACGGAAATTTCGCCGGTGCTCTCGGCTTCTCTCCCTATCGCGATGGAACCTTCGTTGGTCGCTTTGGTATTCGTACCTATCGCATAGGAACTGTTGCCTTCGGCGCGGGCCACAAGCCCGAGAGCGAAGGAATTTTGCCCTTTGGCGTAGGACGACTGCCCCATTGCGATAGCGTTGACGCCGATCGCTTCGGCGCCCGCCCCTATCGCGGCAAGAGCGTGCAAGCCCACAGAAGGAGAGCCATTCGGGCCGATCTTCAGCTTTCCTCCCTCGACCCAGTCGACCCAGGCGCCGAAAGCGCTTCCCGTTCCCCCCAGCGCCAACGCCAGAAGCAGCGCCGCCGCCTTCCGCACGGCGGGCGGTCTGCTCCGCTGCATAAACTTTCCCATCATCGTATACGACCTCCTCTGAAATCTTCCCAACGCACCGGGCGCCGTTTCGCTTTTTCCGCGTCTTTCGACGCGCGCTGCGCTCCATGCCGGCATACAACACGCCATCATAAGAGTGTTCACAAACATATCATACCCCCCCCCGTGTAAAGATAACGAGTTGTTTGTGTTTATACTTTACCCCGAGTAAACAAAAGCCGCGACGCTTTCAAACGCCTGCGGCCGGCTCGGAATTCCCCGCGCAAAGAACGGAGACACGAAGGGGAAAAGTCGAAATATTCTTCAACATTTTTCAGCGCTTTTTGACAAAAATACGCGAAAAAAATTTATTCAGCCCGCTTTTGCGGCCGGCGTCGCAGTCTTTTATGAATTTATCTACAATCACGACGGGGACGCCCGTACAAAAAGGCGCTTGACCTGAAGCGGACTTTCAGTGTTAAATTATTCGAGGTTTTCGGCCGGGCAGGTTCCGGTCGCCATAGACGATCAAAAGTGACGGAGGTTCTCTGTGCGCATCATCATCGCAGTTTCAGGCGTTATTTTCCTGTACGAGGCGTTCAGCATGATCTGGCCGCTGCGGCTGCCTCTCTGGGGCAAGCTGGCCGCCGCGGCGCTGCTGCTGGCGGGGGCTTTCAAGAATTCCATCTACCAGCGGCTGGGCGGCGGCATGTTCTTCGCCCCCGATCTGCCGCGCTGGGTCATGATCGCGGGCTCGCTGCTCTACAATCTGCTGATCGTGGCGCTGTTTCTGCTGCTGGTCAAGGACGCGGTCTGGCTGCTGTGGAAGCTCTGCGCCCGCCGCCCGTTCCCCGCCGCGGGGGCCTCGCTGCTCGCCCTCGTCTTCGCCGCGGCGCTGACCGCTTACGGCACGTGGGAGGCGATCCGCGTGCCGGACGTCGCCGAGCGTCCCGTGACGATCCGCGGCCTGGCGCCCGAGTTCGAGGGGCTCAGGGTGGCGCTGCTCGTCGACCTTCACGCCAGCGCGCTGAACCGCCGCCCGCTGATCCAGGCCATCGTCGACAGAACGATGGCGCTCAAGCCCGACCTGATCCTGATGCCCGGCGATTTCGTCGACGGGCTGGTCAGCCAGCGCAGGGAGGATCTGGAGCCGCTGGCGCAGCTGAAAGCGCCGCTGGGCGTTTTCGGCTCGTCGGGCAACCACGAATATTACTCGGGCTTCGACGCCTGGATGAAGCAGCTGCGCAAATTCGGCGTCACGATGCTGGAAAACGAACACCGCGTACTGGCCCGCGGCGAAGGGCGGCTGGTGCTGGCCGGAGTGCCCGACCAACAGGGGGCGCGCATGGGCCGCGCCGCGCCCGATCCGGACAAAGCGCTGGCCGGCGCGCCTCGGGGCGTCCCCGTCATCCTCATGGCCCACCGCCCCGAAGCGGCGCGCGAAAACGCGGCCCGCGGCGTGGCGCTGCAGGTATCCGGGCACACGCATGGCGGCATGATGCCGGGGCTCGACCGGCTCGTCGCCCGGTTCAACGGCGGTTTCGTCAAGGGCTGGTACGACGTCGGCGGCATGAAACTGTTCAACAGTCCCGGCACTTCGCTTTGGAACGGTTTCCCGCTGCGGCTCATGGATCCCGCCGAAATCACGCTGCTCACGCTCCGCGCCGCGCCGTGATCCTGCGGCAAAAAACCCGTGATCCTGCGGCAAAAAACAAAGAAGCGCGCTTCCGCGGTCGAAACGATCGCGAAAACGCGCTTCTTTTTCGTCTCTCTGACTCTCTTCGCCGATCGAAAAAAATCGTTCGGCTTTTTCGTTGAAAACCGGCTTCTCTCAGCAACTACGATGCCAGACTCTCAAGCGCGCAGATCAGATCGCCGAGGCGGTTGAGCTGCGCGCGCCGGAACGACCGGATCATCAGCCGCGCGCGCTCCGTGCGCGGAGAGGCGTCCCGCGCCAGGGCCAGCCCCGGCAGCCAATCGAGCGGCAGGGCCCAATCCTGCTGCGGCGCGTCCTTGAAGGCGTAGAGCGCGCGATTCAAAAGCCGCGTGGCGCGCAGGGGCTCCATCCGCGGCAGCGGCAGTCCTTTCAGCCGCGCGCGCAGGTCTTCCGTGTCTTCGTAACGGGGCAGCTCCCGTTCCAGCGCCGCGGTCAGGGCCGGCACGTCGAAGGGGAATCTTTTCGGCGACGCCAGGCGGCTCAGCGCCAGCGCGTAAAGCCGCGCGTCCTGCTTCATGACGCCGGGATCGACGTGTTCCATCACGTCCTCTTCGGTGTGCCACCACCAGCTCATGAAGCCGTTCGCCGTGCCGTCCGGCGAACCGTCAGGCAGCGTCGAGCTCCAGCTCATGCAGCTGGAAACGCCGATATTCTTGAACGACAGGTCCCAGCCCGTCACGAAGCCGCCGGGGCGCAGTTTTTGGCCGGTCACGTCGGCCACGACGGAAGCGTACAGACCGCGCAGGTCCGGCCCCGAAGAGCCGCGCGCGAAGTCGTCCGCGCCGCGCAGCCCCGGCATGTCGGCGTTGCACAGCGCCAGGCAGCGGCGCCGCAGCGAATCGAAATTATCCGCGGCGAAGGCCGACGAGCCGGCGTAGCGTCCGTTCGAGTGTCCCGACCACCAGCAGATCTTGATCCCCCGCGCCAGGGGGCGTGCGGCGAAAAGTCCGGCCATGGCGAGCGCGACGGCGTTGCCGGTGGCGTTGTCGCAGGCGCCGTAATGCCACGAATCCAGATGGTTGCCCAGCAGCACGTACTCTTCGCTTTCGCCGGGCAGGTCGGCTTCGAGCACGGGGATCTCGCGAACTCCGTTCTCCACGCGCGTTTCGAGTTCGAGAACCGCATCTCCGGCGCAGGCGCGGCGGATCAAGGCCTCGCCTGCGCCGCGCGGCATGACCGCGACCGGCAGCGCGGGATAAAGCGAACTTTCCCACGGGTCGGGCTGTCCCCAGATAAAATTGACGTTGCCCTCGTGGATCAGCGTTTCGTCGCCCTGTTCCCAAACGCAGACCAGCGCCGCCGCGCCGCGGTCCTGAGCGTCCATGGCCGCGACCGGCGACGCGGTGCGCGCGACGACGATCTTTCCCAGCAGGTCGCGCTCGCGCGGGGCGCCGCGCGCGGCCAGAAGGTCGAGCGGATTGTGCAGCAGCTCCGTCTTTTCGACGAAGACCGGCGTCCCCCGCACGGGCTCGCGCGTCGAAGCGCAGAAGCTCCACGTCTTGCACGGCAGGCGGCGCTCGCTCCCGTCCGCATCGAGCAGCGTCAGCCGCGCCGAGACGGGGTCGCTGAGCCAGGCGGGATAACGATGCAGCGTCCACTTCACGCCGGCGCGGCTGAGGCGGTCGGCGACAAATTCCGCCGCCTTCGCCTCGCCCTCGCGCCCCGACCTGCGGTCGAAAGAGGCGATCGTTTCGACGTCCTTCCAGACGCGGCCGTGGTCGATCGCGCCAAGCAGACCTTTCTCCGCCGCCGTCAGCATTTCGCCGCCGGCAGAGGGGCTTTCAGGAACTCCTCGACGAAATCGCCCAGGTAGCGCACCGTGCCCTCGAAGATCTCGCGCCCCCACGCCGCGTCGGCTTTGGCGCAGCTGTCGTCGCCGCCGCCGAAGGTGCCGGTCTTGGTGAACGCCGCCGTCGAGCGGATAATCTTCACCGTCGCGCCCTTGAAGGTGATGGCGTTGCCGTACGTGCTTTTCAGCTCCGGCGTCAGCGAGCGGATCTCCTCGGGGACGAAGTTCTTTTCCTTGCGCACCCAGTCGGGGCGCAGCGCCATCATCACCGCCGCCTCCTGCCCGCCGCCGTGCCCGCCGCCCCAGCGCGGATCCAGCTCGCGGGCGATCGTCCACCAGTCCAGGATCGCGCCCAGGCCGCCGCGCCCGTAGATCCGCAAACACGCCGCCTCCAGCGCCGGATCGTTGCCGCCGTGGCCGTTGAGAAAGACGAAACGGCGCACGCCGGCGTCCATCAGATGCACGGCGACGCTCGTCATCACCGACTGCAGCGCCGCCGTGCCGATGTCGATCGTGCCGCAGAACTCCGTGTGATAAGGGCACACGCCGTAGGGCATCGTCGGCAGCACGACCAGACGGTCGGCATAACGCGCCTCGAGCCGCCGCGCCATCTCTTCCGGGATCGTGAAGTCGGTGCCCAGCGGGCCGATCGAGCCGTGCTGCTCGGTGCTTCCCAGCGGGACCAGCGCCAGCAGCTCGTCGGAAGCCGTTTCGTGGAACTCGTGCCACGTCATCGAAGCCAGATACATTTTCAATCCCTCCCGCACTTCCCGAACAAAAGCAAAGAGAGATCCCGCCGCGCGCCGGGCGGCTGCGGCGGGGACCTCCGTCATGACTGGGCGAGCCCTAGGCGAAATGGCGCTTCAGCGTCTCGTCCGAAGCCCTGCGGGTCGCCAAGCTGACGACGATCATGACGATCATCGCGTACGCCCAGCAGACCATCAGCGGGTTGAAGCCGAAGGCCCAGCCGGGATGCTTGAGCGTCATCAGCACGAACAGCGCCTCGCCCACCGCCACGCCGGCGAAAGCGCCCGCACGGGTCGCGCCCTTCCAGTAGAGCCCGAGCAGCACCGGCGCCGTCCAGATCCCCAGACCGCCGAAAGCGAACAGGATCAGCTTGAAGATCGTCGCGGGACGCGAAACGCCGAAGCAGATGGCGATCACGCCGATGATCACCGTGACGTAGCGCGACATACGCAGGATCTGGCCGTCGGTCGCCCGCGGGTTGACGCGCCTCTGGTAAATGTCGCGGGTGATCGCGCCCGTGGCGGAGATCAGCAGCGAATCGATCGTCGACATGCCGGCCGCCATGATGCCCGTGATCAGCAGCGAGGAAATGACGGGCGAAAGGCTCTTCTGCAGCAGCAGAGGCACGATGAAGTCGATATCCTTGCCCTGCAGCCCGGGAATGGAAACGATGCCGTTGACGCCCGACCACTCGATCAGCGTCGCGGCGATCCACATGCCCAGCGTGCCGAGAATCGTAGCCTTGAACATGACCTTATAGTTTTTCATGGCGAAGAACTTCGTCACCAGCGTCGGCTGCGAGATCGAGAAAAAGCTCCACAGCACGATCATCGACACGTAGTTCGCCCAGCCGTAAGCCCCGCCAACGCCGGGATGCGACATGTACGCAGGATTGAGCTCGAGCAGCTTGGCCGAAATCGCCTCGAAGCCTCCGCCCAACCTGATCGACACCACAAACGTGACGATCGCCGTGGCCAGCATCAGACCGCCCTGGATCACGTCGGTCAGCATGGCGCCGCGGATGCCGCCGCTCATGCAGTAAAGGATGACGACGATCCCCATGCCGACGATGCCCACCCACTCGGGCGCGCCCGTGTACACGCGCAGGATCACGCCGGCGCCGATCGTCTGCGCGCCCATCATCGGGATCATGAAAATGATCATCAGCAGCGCCTGGAACGTGCGCAGGCCGTTGGACTCGAAACGGTCGCCCAGATAATCGGCCAGCGTCAAGAATCCCTGCGTGTGCCCGAGCTTGATGAGCTTGCGCCCCACCAGCAGCGCCGGGATGATCATGGAAAACACCAGCCCCGGCACGGAAATGGACAGCCCCGCGAAGCCGACCTTATAGCAGGTCGCCGGACAGCCCATGAACGTGCTCATGCTGTACTGCGTGGCGAAATAGGCGAAGCCGCTGACGATGGCGCCGGCTTTGCCGCTCATGACGAAGAAGTCCTTCAGCGTGGTGGTGTTCTTCGCCGAAAAGTACCCGATGCCCGCCATCAGCACGAAATAAAAAGCGAGAACTCCGTAAAACACCGACGGGATCGGCTTGAGCATTGTCCCTACGTCCATGATGAACTACTCTCCTTTCCGTTCTTCGTCAAATTCGTGGTACTCGGGACGGCGCATGGCCTGTACATAAAAAACGACGATCAGGACCATCGTGATCGCCGTGTGGACCGTCCAGCCCACGATGAAACCGGGCAGCCCGTAAATCACGGGGATGTACCGGGTCGCGTAAAAGAACGGGAACGGGACCATGATGATGAAGAACAGAAAACCGAAAACCAGCGCCCATTTTTTTTCGAAACTGTTGCTGAAAATATCCATCCAAGCCGCTCCTTTCAAGAAAAATGCCTCTGCCGTACCTCCGCCGCCGACCCTAAAGATCCCGCGTCTCCTTTCCGGGCCTGAAAACAGCGCGCGCCGCAAAATGGCGTCGTAAACAAAAAAATAAATGTATCCAAAAAGCCCTCGGCTTGAGTATAATAATTTTCCCTGAGCGTGTCAATGGATCCATTTTTCCGAACGGCGCATGGACGCTTGATATCTCTTTCACGATCCGTTTCAGGAGCGGCCGTTTCATCAAGAAACGACGGCCCGGCGGGCGTCTGAAAAACTTTCAGAGCCCGCCGAACCGTTATCGTTTTGTGTACAATGATTCGCTTAAAGCTGCGTCAGCAGTTCCTCGACGGTCTTCTTGCCGAACATCGGCTGGCCGTCGTTGACGACGTAGCAGGGAACGCTCATGACGTTGTACTTTTCGCGCAGTTCCGGGAAGTGGTTGAGATCGTAGACGTCGACGGAGACGCGCGGATTCAGCGAAGCGATGCGCTGCGCCGCGGTCACCAGCTCCGGGCACATCGTGCAGGTCAGGCTGACCATGATCGTCATATGCACGTCGCGATCGAGTTTTTCGATCAGGGTTTTGGTCCGGTCGTCGATGCGCTGTCCGGGGCCGGCGAGGTTGTACAGGCCGAGCACGAACGAGGTGAACTCGTGCCCGCCGGGAACGCCGTGGAACGCGATCCCCGCCTCGCGGCCGTCGGCGCGGCACACTCTGACGCAAGGGGCGCCGTCGCCCGCCGTGGCGGATTTTTCCACGGTCAATTTGTCCGTCAAGGCCGCCAGCGCGTCCATGTAATTCTCCAGTTCGCGCGAAACGGGCCGCTCGTCCAAGGACAGGCGCAGGGTCAGCGGCGACTCCATCTTGGCGAACAGCGCGTCCAGCTGCTGAACCATATCGGCGCTGAAGAGGCCGTCGCCTTGGGGCGCCGTCGCCGGCGCACTTTCGCCGCGCCCGGAATCGGCGGGCCGATGCGCGGCTGCGCGCCTGTGGGGAACTTCGGGCTTCAGACCGGTCTTCTTCTGCATGGCCGCGCAGTACTTTTCAAGCTCGGTGGCCGCCAGCGCGCCGTCGCCGACGGCCGTGACGACCTGACGCAGGTTTTTGATGCAAACGTCGCCGGCGGCGTAGACGCCGTCTACCGAGGTCTTCTGCTGCCGGTCGGTGATCACGTAACCGCGCTCGTCCAGATCGACGATGCCCCTGAAAAGCTCCGTGCTCGGCGAGTAGCCGGCGAAGACGAAGACGCCGAAAGTATCGCCGTTCTCCGGCTCGAAGACCGTGCGCTCGCCGGTCTTGCCGTTGACGTAGACCAGGCGGCGCAGCACGGAATCGCCCGAGACGCTTTCCACCAAGGTGTTGGTGAGCACGGTGATCTTCTCGTTCCGCCGCGCCTCGTCGGCCGCCGACTTGGCGCAGGAAAAATCGTCCTTGCGGATCAGCACGGTGACGTGCGAGGCGTACTTGGTCAGGAAAACGCTCTCCTCCGCCGCCGCGAAACCGCCGCCGACGACGAAGACGGGCTTGCCGGTGAAGAACTCGCCGTCGCAGGTGGCGCAGTAGGCGACGCCGTGCCCGCGGAAATCCAGCTCGCCCTCGAAGCCGACCGTGCGCGGATGCGCGCCCGTGGCGACGAGCAGCCCGAAACATTCGAAGACGCCGCGGCTGGTCACGACCCGGCGCACGTCGCCATCGACCTCGACGGCCGTCACCTCGGCGAGCAGGAACTCCGCGCCGAAATTTTCCGCCTGGCGGCGCATCTTTTCCGTCAGCTCCGCGCCGCTGGCACGCTCGACGCCCGGATAGTTGACGACTTCGGACGTGATCGTGATCTGTCCGCCGAACTTTTCCTTCTCCACGACCAGCACGCGGTAGCAGGCCCGCGCCAGATAAAGAGCGGCGGTCAGTCCAGCCGGACCGCCGCCGATAACGATGACGTCGTAGAGATTTTCGCCCGCGCTCACTTACAGCGCTCCGACGAGGTCGAGGCTCGGCTTCAGAGTCTCCGCGCCCGGCTTCCACTTGGCGGGGCAAACCTGGTCGCCGTGCTCGGCGACGAACTGGCAGGCCTGCAGCTTGCGCAGCAGCTCGTCGGCGTTACGGCCGACGTTGCCGGAATTGACTTCGTAGGCGACGATCTTGCCCTCGGGATTGACGATGAACGTGCCCCGCTCGGCGATGCCAGCCTCCTCGATGAGGACGTCGAAGTCCTTCGCCAGCGCGTGGGTCGGATCGGCCAGCATCGGATAGGTCAGCTTGGAAATCTTCTCGGAGTGATCGTGCCACGCCTTGTGCACGAAATGGGTGTCGCAGGACACGGAGTAGATCTCGCAGCCGGCGGCCTTGAACTTCGCGTAATTGTTTTCCAGATCTTCGAGTTCGGTCGGGCAGACGAAGGTGAAATCCGCGGGATAGAAGAAGAACACGCTCCACGTGCCGAGGATGTCGGCCTTGGTCACGGTCTTGAACTCGTTGTTCTGATAAGCGGAAACCTTGAAATCGGAAACTTCCTTGTTGATAAGAGACATCTTGAATGACCCCCTTGATGTTTTTGGATTAGCATTAATTAACCCTGACTAAAAATATCATATTTCTACGCAATGTCAAGAGGGGGATCAGCAAAAAAACGATTTTTTACGATCCCGCGGCGACAAAGGGAGCCGTCTCGAATCACAGATCTTTCTCCTTGACCGCGGGGCCGACGTACTGATCCATCACGAGCGCCAGATAGAGATTGAGACAGGTGCGGAAATCTTTCAGGTTCAAGCCCGACTCCTTGTCGAGCTTGTCGAGGCGGTAGATCAACGTGTTGCGGTGCACGTGCATGCGCCGCGCCGCTTCGACCAGCGAAAAGCCGCTTTCGCACCATTCGCGGATGGTCTCGCGCATCTGTTCCCAGTCGGGATAGCGGCGGAAAGCGCCCGTCACGGCCTGGACGAAGCGGGTGCGCACGGGCGAATCGATCGTGGTGATCACGTCTTCGAGGCGGTAATCGGCGATGTTGTAGACGCCCGGCTGCTGACGGAATTTCTTGCCGAGGAACAGGGCTTTCCACGCTTCCTGATAGCTGACCGCCAGCGCGGAAATGCCCAGCGCCGGCGAACCGATGCCGATGGCGGCCTTGAGATCGAAGGCTTCGATGGCCTGCAGGATCTTGCGCGCGCGCGCCGCGGCTTCGTCGGCCATGGAATTCCCGTGCTCCGTCTTCTCGCCGCCGGCCGCGAAAAGGATCACGAAACGGTTGTTGCCGAGCATGGCCGAAAGGTCGCGCGGCTCGGCGAAGAGCTTGCGGATCGAAGCGAGCACGGCTTTCTTCACGTTGAGGATGCGCGTTTCGGCGTTCTCGCTCTGGCGGCGCATCTGCTCGCGCACCTGCAGGGCGAAGCGGCCGAACTGGTACAGGTCGACGGCGATGGGAATGTAATGCCAGGTGCGGTCGTAACCGTATTCGGACGCGCGCGACAGCAGCAGCGCCTCGTTGCTGACGCCGGGGACGAAGGAGCCGATGTCCTGGACGAGATTCTGCAGCGTGCTCTCGCGATTGACCGAGTAGGCGTACAATTCGCGCTCGCGCAGCAGCAGTTCGACCTGCTGCTTCACGATCGCGGCGAAGGGAACGACTTTTTCGGGCTCGCCGGCGATCGCCACCGTGCCGGCGATCTGCCCGTTCATGCTCCGGACCGGCGCGGTGACGCCGGGCAGCGTGCCTCTGAGCTGCTGCGCCTGCCTTTCGCCGGTACGAGCGTTCTGTCCGCTGGCGACGACGGATAGCGATGCCTCGTGAAACTGTTCGAGGCGGTCCGTGTTGCTGGAACCGACGATAACGCCTTCCGCATCGGTGATGATCACGTCGAAATTGATGGCCGAGGCGACGGCGGCGGCGATTTCCTGGGCGCATTTGCGCAGCAGGATGTTTCCCTCAGAGTTCTGTTCATACATTTTTCTCACCTTGTGCTTAAAGTATAAATACAGTTAATATTTAGCCATAAATTTTATATTTTTGCAATAGCATATTGAGTGATATTTCACGAACAATCCTCCGAAGTTGTCAGCCAAGGTCCGCTTATGCCTTCTTTGACCGAATGAAAAACGGGAAACGTGTCGCGGCGCATGGAACATTTCCCGTCCGAATGTGTTAAGATGTACTCTATTGACTCGTTCATCGGCAAATTTTTATTCTTCGAAGGCGAAAGGATTTGATCTAAAAATGGCAGAAAATGCGCTTGAAGTGCTTCGCGCGCGCGGCTTCATCGACTGGACCACGGACGACGCCGGCGTCAGGGAATTGTTCGACACAGGCATGGTCACGGCTTACGTGGGCTTCGACCCCACCGCGGACAGTCTGCACGTCGGCCATCTGATCCCGCTGATGGGCTTGGCCTGGCTGCAGCGGCTCGGGCACCGGCCCATCGTGCTGGCCGGCGGCGGCACGGGCATGATCGGCGACCCGTCCATGAAGAGCGCGGAGCGCAATCTGCTGACGATGGATCAGATCCGCCACAACGTCGAAGGCGTCAAGAAGCAACTCATGCACTTCGTCAGCTTCGACTGCGGCAAGAACTCCGCGCTGCTGGTCAACAACTACGACTGGCTGAGTTCCATGAACTTCCTCGAGTTCCTGCGCGATGTGGGCAAGTTCTTCACGATCAACAAGATGATCGCCAAGGAACACGTCAGGAGCCGCATCGAGGACCCGACCAAGAGCCTGTCCTTCACCGAATTCGCCTACACGCTGCTGCAGTCCTACGACTTCTACCATCTCTACACGACTTACGGCTGCCGCCTGCAGCTGGGCGGCAACGACCAGCAGGGCAACATCACCAGCGGCATCGACTTCATCCGCAAGCACGAAGAGGGCGCGGCGGTGTACGGCGGCACCAATCCGCTGCTGCTGACTTCCGCCGGGCACAAGTTTGGCAAGACCGAGGGCGGCGCCGTCTGGCTCGATCCGGCCAAGACCTCGCCCTACCAGTTCTATCAGTTCTGGGTCAACAGCGAAGACGCCACGATCGCCAAGACGCTGCGCTATTTCACGTTCCTGCCGCTCGACGAGATCGACGCGCTGGTCGCACGCCACATGCAGTCGCCCGAGAAACGCGAAGCGCAGCGCGTGCTGGCCTACGAGATCACCAGGCTCGTCCACGGCGAAAACGTGGCGACCAACGTCCGGCACGCCAGCGAGATCCTCTTCGGCGGCGCTTACACGCCCGAAGATCTGACGGAAGAAATGCTCCACACGCTGGCGGCCGAGACGCCCTGCGGCAAAGTCGCCTCGCTGCCCATGCCGCTCGCCGACGCGCTCGCCGAGGTGGGCGCGTGCAAGAGCAAAGGCGAAGCCAAGCGCCTGATCGCCGGCGGCGGCGTGTCCGTCAACGGCGTCCGCGCCGACGACGGCGCGCAGCTCGAGGAGAAGGACGTGCTCTGCGGCTACTCCTCGCTGATCCGCCTCGGCAAAAAGAAATATTTTATGATCGGCCGCAAATAAGATGAGCTTCGCCGTTTCGGCCGTCGAATTCCTGCGCAAAACGCTCGCCTACCCCGACTGGCGCGGACGCGCGCTCTACGGCTTGTGCCGCGGCGTTTTCGCTCTCGTGCCCATCCGCCGGCGGCTGATGCTCGACGCGCTCAAAACCTCGTTTCCCGAAAAGGACGAAGCGTGGCGCAAAAAAACGCTGCGCGGCGTGTACCGCCACTTCTCCTGGATGATCGTGGAATTCCTCGCCTGCCAGAACGATCCCTCTCTCGTCAGCAAGATGGTCGTCGAGGTGGAAGGGCGCGAATGCGCCGACGCGCAGAAAGCCTCCGGCGCCGGCTGCTTTATGCTCACCGGCCATTTCGGCAACTGGGAGATCCTCGGCGGCTGGCTGCCGCAGAACGGTTATCCCGTCCAGCCCGCCGCGCGCGACGCCGACAATCCCGAATTCGCGGCGCTGATCGAGCGCTACCGCGCCAACCTCGGCGAAACCACGCTGCGCAAGGGCGCCATGAACGTGCGCCACATGATCCGGCAGGCGCAGGCCGGTACATGGGTCGCCCTGCTCGCCGATCAGGACGCCGGGGACCGCGCCGTGCCCGTGACGTTTTTGAACCGCCGCACCACCATGGTCGAAGGCCCCGCCGCGCTGGCGCTGACGGCCAAACTGCCGCTGCTCACTGTTTACTCGCTGCGCCTGGCTCCGTTCAAATACCGCGTCGTCTTCCTGCCCGACCTCGTCGGGGATCCGCAGGAACGCAGCCGCGAGAACGTCGCCGCGCTGACGCAAAAAGCCAACGCCGTGCTCGAAGAGATGGTGCGCCTCGCCCCCGAGCAGTGGTTCTGGTTCCACCGCCGCTGGAAGACCGACCCCGACCATCCCGGCGTGAAAATGCAGTAATCCTGCGGCGAAACTTTACGACAAAAAAATAAAACAGGGCGGCTGAGCGAGAGTTTTCGTTCAGCCGCCCTGTTTGTTTTTCTTGTTCGATCCAGCCGCGCTATTTCACCTTCCAGCGGTTTTCGAGCAGCTGCAGCGCGCCCGAGGTGACGCTGGTCAGCACCAGATAGACCACGGCCACGAAGATGAACGTCTCGAACGAGGCGTAGGTGACGCTGCGCACCTGCTGGCCGACCATGGTCAGGTCGCTGATAGCGAGCACGGAGAGCAGCGACGATTCCTTGATCAGCGTCACGAACTCGTTGCCGATGGCCGGCAGCATGTGGCGGATCGCCTGCGGCAGGATGATGCTCTTCATCGTCTGCCAGTAGGACAGCCCCAGCATCTTGGCCGCTTCCCACTGCCCCTTCGACACGCCTTCGATGCCGCCGCGCACGATCTCGCCCACGTAACCGGACGAGTTGATGCCGATGCCGAGGATGCCAGCCGTGGCCGCGTCGAGGTTCACGCCCAGCGCCGGCAGGCCGAAGTAGATCAGAAACAGCTGGATCATCAGCGGCGTGCCGCGCAGCACGTAAATGTACGCCGCCATCAGGTAGCGCAGCGGCTTGAACGGCATGACGCGGAACGAGCCGATGAAGATGCCCAGCGCCGAACCGAACAGCACGCCGAGGAACGAGGCCTGAATGGTCACGCACACGCCCTTCCAGAACATGTGCAGATACGGGATCAGCACGGAAAAGTCCAGTTCCATTTACTCCGCCTCCTCTGCCACGGCCGCGCCGTAATGGGAAAGCACGCGCTGCAGGAACGCGCGCGTGCGCTCCTTCTGCGGGCGCACGAAGATGTCGTCCGGCGCGCCCTGCTCGACGATGTGCCCGTCGGCCATGAAGATGACGCGGTCCGACACTTCCTTGGCGAAGAGCATCTCGTGCGTGATGATCATCATCGTCATGCCGCTTCTGGCCAGGTCGGCGATGACGTTGAGCACGTCGCCGACCAGCTCGGGATCGAGCGCCGAAGTCGGCTCGTCGAAGAGCATCACCTTCGGATCCATAGCCAGCGCTCGGGCGATGGCCACGCGCTGCTGCTGGCCGCCGGAAAGCTGCGCCGGGAACGCTTCGATCTTATCGCCGAGACCGACGCGTTCCAGAAGCTCCCGGGCGGTCTTTTCCGCCTCGGCGCGGGATTTGCCGCGCACTTTCATCGGCGCGATCGCCACGTTCTCCAACACGCTCAGGTGCGGGAACAGGTTGAACTGCTGAAAGATCATGCCCAGCAGCTCCGACTCCCTGGCGTTGGACATCTTCTCGCCGTCCATGCGGTGGCCGTAAACGTAGATCTCGCCGGAATCGATCCTCTCCAGACGGGCGATACAGCGCGCCAAAGTGCTCTTGCCCGAGCCGCTGGGCCCGATGACCGTGATCACTTCGCCCTCGTCGACGTTCAGCGAGACGCCTTTCAGCACGTCGAGAGCGCCGAACGATTTGTGCAGGTCCTTTACTTCTATCGCGTGAGTCACATTCGCTCACCTCCATTGAAATGCGTTCATTATAAATCAACTATCAGTTTATTGCCAGATGAAAATTGTAATTTTGTTTATTTGTTTTCACAAGAGAGGGATCGCCGCTCGAAGCGCCGCACAAAAAAACAGGCTGGCGCGTCGGCCAGCCTGTCTTATAATATTTTTCTACAATCCCATGACGCGAGGGAGATAGGTCGTGAAGACCGGAAACGTCACGATGATCAGCTGCACAGCCAGCGCCACGAGCACGAACGGCCAGATCCGGCGGAACATCTCGCCCAGCGGCACCTTGCCCACCGCGGCGACGATGTAGTTGCAGGCCCCTACCGGCGGCGTGATCAGAGCGATCGTCACGTTCAGCGTCATCACCACGCCGAAGTGGAAAGGGTCGATGCCGGCCTTGGCAGCCAACGGCGCGAATACCGGCGTCAGCAGCGTCATCACCGAGATCTCCTCCATGAACATGCCGATCACGAAGACGATCAGGCTGAGCACGACCATCAGCAGCCAGGGATGCCCCAGCAGCCCGGCTTCGACGACGAACTGGCTGAACGCCTGCGTGACGCGCTCCCACTTGAGATACCAGCCGACGACCGAGGCCGCGCCCATGATCAAAAAGATCGCGCTGGTCAGGCGCACCGTCTCGCCGACCGCCTCGGCGAAACCGCGCAGCGTCAGCCGCCGCGTCACCGTCACGCCGGCGAAAACGCAGTAGCCCGCCGCCAAAGCGCCCGACTCCGTCGGCGTGACGATCCCCGACATGATGCCGCACATGATGATGCACGGCGCCAGCAGGGCCAGAAACGAGCGGAACAGGATCCGCCACTTCTGCGCGTATACGCCCGCAAGGTCGGTCTTGGGCACGTCGTATTTGCGCACGTAGTACCAGTTCATGGCCATGTAAGCCAGACCGAGCGCGATCCCCGGCGCCACGCCGGCGGCGAAGAGCCCGCCGATGGACGTGTTGGTCATCGAGGCGTAGATGATCATGAAAATGCTGGGAGGAATAATCGGCCCGATCAGCGAGCTGCCCGCCGTGATCCCCGCCGCGTACGACGCGGGAAAGCCTTCCTTCACCATGGCGGGGATCAGGATCGAACCCAGCGCCGAGGCATCGGCCGCGGCGCTGCCGTTGACGCCGGCGAAGATCACGCTGCCGACCACGTTGACGTAACCCAGCCCGCCGCGCACCGAACCGACCGCCAGACGGCTGAAGTCGATGAGGCGGTCGGTGAGTCCGGAGCGGTTCATCAGCGTGCCCGTGAGGATAAAAAAGGGAATCGCCATCAGCGAGAAGGAATCCATGCCGCCGAAAAACTGCTGCGGGACGACGCGCAGCAGCGTCAGGTCGCCCGCGCCGAGGATGCCGAGCAGCCCCGCCATCGTCAGCGAAGCGTAGAGCGGCACGCCGAGAAGCATCAGCGCAAAAAACGCCGCCAACAGAAGGAAGCCGCTCATCGGCTTTCATCCCCGCTTTCGGAGCCGTGCCGGCACTTGCAGAGAACGACGATCATCAGCATGGCCATGCCGAGGGGCACCGCCATCAGCGGCACCGCCTTGGGCACGCCCAGCGCCATGGTCTTCATCCTCCACCCGCCCATCACGTTTTGAGCGCCGAACCAGACCATCACGCCGAGGACCGCAGCCTGGACCGCCGCCGACAGAAGACGGCAAAACGTCCTGCCGCGCGGCGGCAGCGCGTTCGCCACGAAATCGATCGACATCTGGTCGCCGTTGAGAGAAGCCGCCGCCGCGCCGATCAGCGCCATCCACACCAGCGAAAAACGCGCCAGCTCCTCCGTCCAGATAGGGGCGGCATGATAAAAATAGCGCAGCACCACGCCCATGACGATGTCGCCGATGTTGATCAGCAGCAGCACCCCGCCGAACCAGAGGCTGAGGAGCCCCACCCAACGGCTCAGCCGTTCGAGAAAATCCATGCGCTGCCGGGCCTCACTTCGCGGAGGCTTTTTCGTTGGCCGCCTTGGCGTCGCGCAGAGCCGCTTCGAGCCATTCGGCGGAGACCTTGCTCTTCAGCCACTCGATGTATGCGGGCTGGCCGATGCCGCGGAACTGCTCCATCTCCTCCGGCGTGGGCGCGTAGACCTGCATGCCCAGCTGACGGCATTTTTCCACCTGCTGGGAATCTTCGGCTTCGATGCGAGCGCGGGTGAGGCGGTTGGCCTCCTTCGCCGCTTCGAGGATGACGGCGCGCTCCTCGTCGCTGAAGCTGTCGAACAGGTCGCCGTTCATGACCAGGAATTGGTCGGAGTACTGGATGTTCGCCAGCGTCATGTACTTCTGCACTTCCGTCAGGCTGCCCAACAGCACGTAGAAGGCCGGGTTCATCTGCCCGTCGACGACGCCCGTTTTCAGCGCCATGTAGAGTTCGCCCCAGGGGATAGGCGTGCCGCTGGCGCCGAACGCCTTGAAGATCGCCACCTGGCCCTCGTCCATGCCGCGGAACTTCAGGCCGGGGAAATCGGCGGGGCTGCGGATCTCGCGCTTGGAGTTGGTGAAGGCGAGGAAGCCGCCTTCCTCCACCGCTTCGATCAGCACGCAGCCCGTGCGCTCGCGGAACAGCTTTTTCAAATTGGCCCAGTATTCGCTCTCGTCGAAGAAAACGTGCGCCGCCTCGTAGCTGTTGAACATGAACGGCACCGACGAGGGATACAGCTCCGGCAGCACCGTGCCCATGGCGGCGAACGAGGAGACGTCGGCCACCGGCTGATTCAACCCGTCCTTCATCATCAGCTCCATGCGCTGCTCTTCGCTGCCCAGCTGCTCGTCGGGGTACAGTTCGAACGTGATGTTCCCCTGCGTGCGCTCCGTGACGCGCGAAGCGAATTCCTTGACGAAGTAATGCACCACGTTGTTCTCGACGTTCGCCGGTCCGATGTGCGACATCTTCACGACCGTCGCCGCACCCGCCGCGCCGCTCAGCCCCAGCGCCAGCGCACAGGCCAGCGCTATTTTCCCGATAACGGTTCTTTTCATTATCCCATACCTCTCAGCTTGAATTTTCCAATCAAATACTTCCGACATTTTATCCCAAAGGACGCAAAAAAGACAGCGCTCCCGCAAGAAACAATCTTTCTCAAGCGCGCGCCAATCCTTCGCGGCGCTATTTCAAGTCCGCCGGGAGCGCGATCTTCTCGATCCGGTAATTTCTCCCGTCGACGCGCATCATCGCGAAGGAAAGTTCCAGGCCGAAACGCCGCCGTCCGCAGCTGCCGGGGTTCAACCACAGCACGCCGCCGCGCAGCGCCTCGCAATAGCGGTGCGAGTGTCCGAAGATCACCGCGTCCACATCGTCCAGGTCCGTCGGCACGTCGGCAAGACGGTGCGCCATGAAAAAATTCAGCCCTTCGATCCGAAAGCGCAGCGACAACGGCAGACGACGCGCCAGCTCCCAGTCGTTGTTCCCCCGCACCGCGTACAGCGGCGCCAGTTCCCCCAGCCAGTCGAGCGTGTCCTCGTCGTCGAAATCACCGGCGTGGACGATGCAGTCGCAGCGTTTCAGCCGCTCCAGTACCTGCGGGCGCAGCAGCCCGTGCGTATCGGAAATGATCGCGGCAAGCGCCGCCATGCTCTCACCTTCTCCGAAAAATCTCGTCATATTATAAAGCAAAGCGCCCGCCTTTTCGCGCCCGACCTCATCGCCGAAAGTCCGTCCTTCAGATCGAGGTAAAATTTCTATGTGCTTATCCTTGTCACGAAATTCATTTGCATTATAGCACTTCTTTAAAATTAAAATATATCACTAACACATGTTAGAAAGGAGTCCCCCATGGAAATGCAGAGCTGAATTCTTGAAACGGCTCGTCGGCGCGGCCGAGGCCGTCGCAAACCCGGAAAAGGAACTGACGGAGATCGACTCGCGCTTCGGCGACGCCGATGATGAAGATCAACGATGGCGATCTCATCGTCTTTGTTCATGCCGAGACATGGATCCCCGGGAACATCGCTATTGTCCGGCCCGATAGAAAACTGGAGTGTTCAGGAGTAAAAACGGCTGTATTCTAGGTCACAGAACAAAGATCATGCCGATATCGAGGTCAGCGAAGACAATGATTTTTCGGGAGTCAGCCGCACCGTGAGGATCATCGCCGACCGCGATCCGAAACCGGTTTTACAACAAGAAAAAAGAAAGGGCGAGGCCGCATGAAAAAGATATTGATTTTCTTCTCTGTTCTCAGTGTCATCTTCTGGCTAGTGCTTTTGCACGAGAAAAAAACTTCGCAAGAAATCGAAGAAAAATGGACAAGGATCAATAAAAATCCGGTAGTAAAAGTGTTCAATGACATGATCAATAACGCGACTCTTGCAGATCGCGAAAAGGTTGCTAATGCCGATAAACTTCTTTATAACCTATGTCATTACAAAGCAGTCTAAAGAAAATTTTAATAATATCTATGAAGTTGAGTTTTTGATAGCGTCTCTCAACGTATCACCTTGACTTTTACTATCAACAATAGTAATATCATTAATAGTAAAAAATGGAGGTGTCGCTATGTCATCAATAGATTTAGTTATACTCGGTATCGTATTGGAAAAACCGCAAAGCGCCTATGACATTCAAAAAGATGTGGAGTACCACCATTTTTCCCGTTGGACGAAAATAAGCGTGCCTTCCATTTATCGAAAGGTACTCCAGTTGAGCGAGAAAGGTTATCTGCAAAGCGATATCGTTAAAGGCGATAAGTTTGCGGATAAGGTAATCTATTCCATCACCGATAAGGGCAGAGCATATTTCAAGGAATTGATGGCTTCTTGCGCCGCTGGCTCGGTGCCCCTGTTATTCGATTTCAATGTAGTCATTACCAATCTGAACAAAATGGATAAAGCTGAAGCAATGGAGCTGCTTTCTACTTTGCGCCAGAGCATACACTCCTCCACTGAATTAATTGAGGGGTATGCTCAGGAATTTTCAGACATTCCTTTGCTGGGAAGAACGATTTTCGAGCAGCAACGGCTCCTCTATCGCGCCCTCCTGGAATGGCTGGATCACTTTGAAGGGCGGTTTTTACAAGAATGAGCGTAGGCCCTCAAAGCAGCTTAACCATCCTGTTTGAGGCTCCATTTTGGATCGCCCTATATGAAAGAACTGATAACGGCAAGTATGAGGTATGCAAAATCACTTTTGGATCAGAACCCAAAGATTATGAGGTCTATGAGTTTCTGCTGAAGTATCGGCACAAGCTGAAATTCAGCCCACCGCTCCAGGCCGAAGCAGCCATAGAACGGAAAATCAATCCCAAACGTATGCAGCGTGAAATTCATAGTCAACTGCAAGATAAGGGCATTGGCACAAAGGCGCAGCAGGCGTTAAAACTCCAGCATGAGCAATGCAAGCTGGAAAGGGAAACAAAGAGCCGAGAACGGAAAGAAGCAGAGAAAGATCGCCAGTTTGCGACACGGCAGGAAAAGAAGAAAGCCAAACATAGAGGAAGATGACATGAGGATAGAATGGATTTTATGCCCCTTTTGCGGCAATAAAACGCGATTAAAAATCCGTGATGATACAGTCCTTGAAAATTTTCCGCTGTATTGTCCCAAATGTAAACACGAAACCTTGATCGCGGTACAACAACTGAATCTATCAATTATCCAAGAGCCGGACGCACAGACGCGGAGCCGATAACACAAAGGGAAAACTCGGATGTTATCGGCTCTGTTTTCTTGATATTCTCTATGATCTGCCAAGCGGCAGAAAAAAACGCCGCAAGGCAGACGGCTTTCTGCGCTCAAAAATAGTTTCTTCACGGCGGTTCAATTCGAGCCGCCGTTTTTCTTTGCTCCGACAACTTACACGGCGGCATAGAAGGAAGATGCCGCCATGTTGCGCCGGATTCTATCCCAGCCTGATCTGACGAGAGCTAGCTGCTCAAAAAAGCCCATCCTCGTCGGCGGACAGTTTTGGCCATGAATATGAACTATACCATGTAAATAAACTTCATATTGCATACCATCGCGCCCGGCGGGGTTGCGACCCGCCGGGCGCTTTTTGTCGTTTCCTATGGCTGAGATGGCTGGCGGTTGCTTTTTCTGGATTTTTTTCAAATCAGCGACCTGACCATGGTCGACCAGCAGGTGCGCAGCGTCACCTACGCCTCGTTCGAGACGTTCATCTTCGTCGCCGTGATCTATCTGGTGCTGACCAGCGTTACCTCGGGCGCGCTGCGGCTGAACGTCATCGACACGCTGATCCTCCCGGCCCCGCTGGCCGTCAAAACGCTGGAACTCGTCAGCTGACGGCCGGACACTTCAACGCAAAATCGCCCTCAAAGCCTTTGTAATAAAGGTTTCGAGGGCGATTTTCAATCGACCTTGAATCAAGCCGAATCGTTATCATTTGGCGGCCCCGGCGCGACTCGAACGCGCGACCTACTGCTTAGGAGTTCGTCCGGAACGATGTTGTAGTGTGATGGGAAATGCCTGGGAATCCGCTCCAGTGCTGACTTTTTCGCAAGTGCGAAGTCCATCTGATACCGTCTTGTGATAACTAGGGCTTGTTTAAAAAACGTCAAAGTTGCCTAAATCGATCCAATCGCTTAAACTTTTCTCATGGAAGAGAGAAGATATGAACTGACCTCCAGCGAGTGGAATCGAACCAAGAGAATGCTGCCGCCCGAACACCCGAAATCAGGTCAACGTGGACGCCCGGCAAAATACGATAACCGCAGGATCA
>NZ_RAWT01000110.1:0-601 GCF_003612005.1 Pyramidobacter sp. CG50-2 | reverse complement strand
TCAAACCCGGCACGACGGAGATCCTCGATCCGAACAACGTCGTTCAGATCCTCGGCAATATCGACGTCAAAGATGGCACCGTCAACGCGGCTCTGAGCGGCGCCGATTCGTTCTGGTACGGTTCCGAAGTCGGCGGCGTGGAGTACGACAAGACGACCCACACATACGGCGACCTGAGACCGACCAGCCGTCTGTCCCTCAGCCTTGCCGACGGCGCGCAGTGGGTGCCCGACATCATGCCCATCGGCGACGGCGGCGCGGGCGATTCTCGCGCGGCGGTGATCAGCGCCATCACGCTGCATCGCGGCGGCATCGTCAACATGCACGGATTGAACAAACACACCGACGCCGCGCTGACGGTCAACGAGCTGACCATCTACAACCTCGCGACCGACGGCGGCATCTTCCGCATCGACGCCAGCGGCGAGAAGACGGGCGCGAACCACCGCAACGGCACCGATTACATCATGATCAAGTCCGGCAGCGGCTCGGCGTACGTTCAGCCGCTTGACAGCGCCAAGCTGGAGGGCGTCGGCGCGGATAATCCCGTGCAGTTCGCCGACGCGGCATCGGGCGTGACTTTTGTCGCTCTGCCCGAGAC
>NZ_RAWT01000043.1:0-22361 GCF_003612005.1 Pyramidobacter sp. CG50-2 | reverse complement strand
TGATCCTGCGGTTATCGTATTTTGCCGGGCGTCCACGTTGACCTGATTTCGGGTGTTCGGGCGGCAGCATTCTCTTGATTCGATTCCACTCGCTGGAGGTCAGTTCATATCTTCTCTCTTCCATGAGAAAAGTTTAAGCGATTGGATCGATTTAGGCAACTTTGACGTTTTTTAAACAAGCCCTAGATTCTTAACGTAAAATTTTACTTTGTCATGTTTGTGCACAGTATATCATAAAGCTATAAAAAATGCATTACGGTCTCATAGGCGTCTTGACAGCACATAAAAGCCTTAGTAATCTAATAAAACAGTTTGCTGACCGATGGCTGAGACGTCCTGAAATCAGCAAGCGAGAAGAGTATGTTGTATACAAATATACAGCGTCAGCGCGACGAAAAGTGGAAAATTTTATCTTGTGGATCAGGAGTTGAAGAATGTGGCGCGAAATTATTTCATCCATAACGCGAAAATCTGCGACGGAACCGGAGCGGCGTGGTATCGGGGCAGCCTGAGGACGGAAGACGGAAAGATCGCCGCCGTCGGCCGCGGCGTCAAAGCCGGGCGCAACGACGAAACGATCGAAGCCGAAGGGCTGATGCTCGCTCCCGGCTTCATCGACATCCACAGCCACGCGGATTTCGGCATGATCTGCAATCCCGAGGCCGCCAACGTCATGCTGCAGGGCGTCACCTCGGTGATCATGGGACAGTGCGGCATCAGCCCCGCGCCGATCTGCCCCGAGCGCAAGGCGGAGTTGGACGAATACGCCGGCGTGACCAAGAGCGGCCGTCGCGTCGATTGGGATTGGAACAGTTTCGGCGAATGGCTGGCGCGCCTCGACCGCCAGCCGCTCGGCGTCAACGCCGGTTCGTTTGTCGGGCAGGGAACGGTGCGCCTCTGCGTGATGGGCTTCGACAGCCGCGACCCTTCGCGCGAGGAACTGGAACGGATGCGGGCGCTCGTCGGACAGAGCATGGAAGAAGGCGCGTTTGGCCTGAGCAGCGGTCTGGCGTACCCTCCCGGAATTTACTCTTCCGACGAAGAGCTCGAGTTCGTCGCCGGCGGCCTGACGAAGCGCTGTGGCCTCTATCTGTCCCACATGAGGAATCAGGCCGACAAATCGCCCGAGTGCGTGCGCGCGACGATCAACGTGGCGCGCGTCAACCATATCCCGGCCCAGGTCGTGCATCTCAAGGCGCGCGAGAGCGATCGCCCCGGCATGGCCGAACATCTTTTTTCCATCATCCGCGCCGCCCGCGCCGAGGGACTGGACATCACCGTGGATCAGTATCCTTACACGGCGGCCAGCTCCAATCTGCGCTCGCTGATGCCCAAGTGGGTGCATTCGGGCGGCGTCGCCGGCATCATGGAACTTCTCTCCGATCCCGAGGCGCGGCGGGCGCTGCACGAGGAAATGGAAGGCTCGGAGCGTTGGCAAAAAACGATGAAGCACGGCGGCGGCGCGAAGGGGATCGTGCTCGGCGAGCTTCCGCTCACGCCCGAATACCGCGGCATGAACCTCGAGGACGCTGCCCGGAAAATGGGGACCGATCCGCTCGAGGCGTTGCTCGAAGTCATCCTTCGCAACCAGGGCGCCGACCGCGGCATCTATTTTACGATGACGGAGCAGGACGTCCGCAACGTGATCGTCGATCCGTTGGTGATGATCGGTTCGGACGGCGCGATCGCCGCGCCGGAAGAATTCGTGCATCCCCGCTACAGCGGCACGTTCCCGCGCGTTCTCGGACGCTACGCGTGCGAACTGAAGCTGTTTTCCCTCGAAGAGGCTGTGCGCAAGATGACTTCGCTCCCGGCAGCGCGCCTCGGCCTGAGCGGCAAGGGGATCCTCCGCCCCGGCATGGACGCCGATCTGGTGCTCTTCGACCCGGGAACGGTTCTCGACGGCAGCACCTACGAACGCCCCATGACTCCGCCCGTCGGCGTCGAAGCCGTCTGGGTCGGCGGTTGCCTCGGCGCCTGCCGCGGCAAAACGACCGGCGAGCGTGCGGGGCGGGTTCTGCGTTACTGGACGCCTGACGACGAATAAAACTTTTTTCGAAAAAAACGAATCGCCGCGGACGGATTCCCTATAGGGATTCTCGCTCGCGGCGATTCATGAATAAATTCTCTTGACCTCTTATGAAACGGCACGTTCTGACGCGGCGGTCGGCTCGGCGTAAAACGTTCCGCGTCCCGTCACGCCGGAACGAATCAGCCGCCGACCTTGTGACCGTCTTTGAAGGCGGTGCCGACGCGTTCGCCGATGACGCGGTACGCGAAAGCGGCGGGATCGTAGCAGAGGAACTCGCCCCTGCCCAGATCGACGTGCCCCTTTTCGTCGAGGATCGACTCGTCGGCGCTCATGTTGACCACCTCCCCGACCACGCGGGTGCCGCCGAACTCCTCGCTGGCGCTGACGAGCTGGCACTCCAGCGTCAGCGGAAAGTCGGTGATGACGGGTGCGTCCACGTGAGCGCTCTTTTCCACATGCGCTCCCGATTGGGCGATCTTGTCTTCCTTACGGCCGGAGACGAGGCCGAAATAATCGGCCATGACGAGGTTTTTGCGGTCGGCAAAACTGACCGTGAAGGCTTTTCTCCGTTTGATGTTGTCGGTGGTCAGATGTGAGTTGTCCAGCTCGACGTGGACCATGTTGGTGTCGACCTGTCCGCCCCAGGCGGCGTTCATGGCGTCGGGGCGTCCGTCGTTGCCGTAGGTCGCGACGATAAGCACGGGCAGCGGCGTGACGATCGTTTGCTTGCCGAAATCCTTGCGCATAAAAATCATCCCTTTCATGATGTGACACCTCTCCGAATCTATTATAGGGGAAGCTGTCAAGCTGAAGCGGGCTTGAAACTTGGCCCCGCGCGCCTTTTGACAGCTCCGCCGGTATGGAGTATGGCAGGCGGAAGCGGTAAAGCGGCGGCGCTGCTTTCCGTACGAAAGCCTTTTTGTGAAGGAACTTTGCGGCGAGCCTTTTTTATTTTTGCGCCCATGCATTATAATGTGAACATGAGCATCCATCGATTGGACGGTGAGAACATGACCATTCTGGACAGCATCTTGAAATCCATAGGGCTGATGCGGATCAGAAATCTCCCGCCGCCTCCCGCGCCGCTGCCGCCTCAGCCGCTTTCCGAAGCCGAAGAGGAGATCCCCCTCAGCGATGAAGAGCGCGAGGAAGTGGAGCAGTGGGCGGGCTGGGCCGCGCAGATGGGCGACATCGTCCCGCAGCGGCTGGAAGTGGTCGAATTCGATTACGAGCCGTCCGTTCCCGCCGCGGACAAAGCGACGGGAGCGGAAGAGCCTGTGGCAGCGGAAGACGTTCCCGCCCAGGCGGAAGCGGCTGCGGACGAAAAAAGCGCGGCGGACAGCGGGACTCGAAGCGCCGCTCGCGCCGCGCAGAAGCGCGTGGCGGTTTCCATGCTCAAGGGCGGCGTCGGCAAGACGACGATCACCTGTTTCATCGCCACGGCGATCCAGAAAATTTGGGACGAAGAAGACCGCGGCGAGCGCCTGCTGGTCGTCGACACCGATCCGCAGGGCTCGGCGACCGATTTCTTCCTGCGCGCCGAGGACGTCCCCGCCGAGCTCAGCCTGCGCGCCCTGCTGGACCCCCAGCCCTATGCCGGCAATCCCGAACTGCTGATCCGCTCCACCCGCTATGCCCACGTCGACATCCTGCCGGCCCATCCCTCCGCCGCCGACGTCCTGCCGGCGGCGGAGGGCGCGCTGGAAGACCGTCTGGCGCGTTTTCTCGACCGCGCCGCGCGGGAATATCGGCTGGTGCTGATCGACACGCCGCCCTCGGCGACCCTGGCGCTGAAAAACGCGCTGCTGGCCGCCGATGACGTGCTGCTGCCGATCGACCCGAGCCGCCAGTGCCTCAAGACTCTGCCGCATTTTTCCGCGACGCTGGCGGAGTACAAGCACCGCAACCCCCGCCTGCGCATCTGCGGCGTCATCTTCTCGCGCTGCGACCGGCGCCAGCGCCTCGACCGCGAAATCCTCGCGGCAGTGACCGAGCAGCTGGCCAAAAGCGGCATCCCGCTGTACGAAGTGCCGCGCCGCGCGGCCATCGCCGACTGTTATAACCGTTTCCTCGGCGTCGAGGGGCTCGAGGCAAGGGAAAAAGAAGCGCTGACAGTCTTCGGCGATCTGGCCTGGCAGACGCTTTCGCTGCGGGACTGACAACGGAAAGGCGGTGCCGTGATATGGAAAAAGATTCCTTCAAACTGGACAAAAACGTCGCGGAAGCGTTGCAGAGCTTCGCAGCCTTCAATCAGGAACCGGAAACGCCTTCCGCGGCGGCTGAGAGCTCATCGCTCGAAGAAGAGCCCCTGCCCGTCGCCGCGGAAACGGACGAATCCGTTCCCGCCGCCGCAGCGCCGACGGCCGAAGCGCTTGCGGGACAGGATGCCGTGTGGGACTGGTACCAGGCCATGAAACCCGGCGTGATGAACAAATTCGACTGGCTCGTCATGCTGAGCTGTCAGGCCGCCCGCAGCGGCGGCGTCATCGTCATCGACGAGCTGGCCGGAAAAATGAGAGTGCGCGCCGACAAGCTGGCGCGGGCGCTGAACGAACTGGCGCTGGCCGGATGGATCACCGTGCTCCATACCGAGCGCGGCGGCCGCGGCCGCACCATCAGCAAGACGATTCGTGTGAACAGAACGCCCGCAAAGTAAGCGCGGAGGAGGAAGCCGAGGAATTGACATCCTCCTGTCAGGCGCGGTAACGACGTGCAGTTTTTGAAGAAGGCTTCTGTACGCCGACATTTGCCGTATGCTTCTCTCGCTTCTTTCTGTTACAAGCTCATACGCGACGTACGGGAAGCGTCTGGAGCTCCGGAGAGTCTCTTGGCAGCAGAAGCACTCTATCTGCTCAGGAGGCTTCGAACAGAGTTTGGTGGATGAAGGCAGGTTCGAAGGGATTGCGGAAAATGTGGCGCTGGAACGGCATTCGTCTTGTACGCGCCGATTTTTGTCTCGTTGCTTACACTAAGGGCTATCCACGATCATGTCTGGAGCATTGTTTTTCATTCTGTTTTTTGAACATTGATAGGGTATCTATTGCTGACCGGCAATAGATACTCAAATAATCTGTGCAAAGGGCCGCTGTTTATGCTATTCTTATCAATAGTAGTGCACTCATTGCCCCGTGCTGCCGAAATTTTACATAACATGAGCTGTATATTAATATTTAATGAATAGCGTAAAGGCAGGATTTGTTTTGATGCTGGAAAACGAAGACATCATCAAAAGGAAATACACGAATCAGTCGCTCCTTCGCGGATTGACAATTATGGAACAGTTTTTTAAATCATCTGATACGCTGGGGATCTCTGATCTTAGCCGACTTACAGGGCTTCATAAAAGCACCGTACACCGCCTCGTGACGACGCTGGAAGAATGCCGCTGGTTGCGCCGCACAAAAGGTGACCGTTTTCAGATTGGCATTAAACCGGTCATTCTCGGGCATAAGGGCGGTGATCAGGTTTCTTCACTGTCAATTACTCATGAATATCTTACGCAGTTACGCGATCATCTACAGGAAACAACTGTGCTGACAATGATGATCAACGACGAGACTACATGCGTCGATAAAGCCTCGTCGCACCAACGGCTTTCCTGTACATCTGAAATCGGACGCATTTATCCCTGCCATGCCGGTGCGACAGGTTTTGCTGTTCTGCTTGGTATGGATGAAGAGGAAGCGAGGGCTCATCTTGAGCGTCATGAACTTGTTCGCTATACGGAACGAACTGTCACGGACATTGAACGGTTGATGGAACGTTATCGTCTGGAAAAAGCTCGCGGCTATTCGCTTGCCAGCGGTCAGGTCGATCCCGGTATTACGGGAATTGCTATGCCAATCTGGTTCCCAGCGGAAAACACTTACGGCAGTTTGGGTGTTGTCCTTCCCGATTATCGCAGTTCGCAAAAACGCATCAGTGAAATTGTTGATGAAATGAATAAGACGCGTCTTAAAATTGAAGAAGCGATAACGCCTGGGCTGACATCATTAGGCGAAATTTAATTCGTTTTGTCTGGAAAAACAATCATATTGAGATTTAAGCCGACTTCAGAGGAAAGGGTTTCCTGCTGAAATCGGCTTATTTTTTACCGTTTTCAGTGTTTCTTTAAAATACATCATATTTATATATTCCAAAACGCTCTAATGTTTTTTGACTGGTCGTCTATAAAAGTGGTTCTTTAAGTGTTATACTTGTCTCATACAATGATTTATCGTCTTAATAAATGAGACGTTAAGGTTGTGGGAAGTATGAAAGTCGATCTATTGCTCAAAAATGCCGAGATTTTCGACGGAGAAGGCTTATATCGCGGTTGCCTTGGTATTTCGAAAGGGAAGATTGTTTCCCTTGGTCAAAATAACGTAACAGGTGTTGAAGAACTTGATGTTAAGGGTGCTTGGATTCTCCCTGGGGGGATTGAGACGCATGCTCATATTCGTGAACCTGAACTGACACAGCGTGGCGATTTCGCTTCCGAATCGATCGCTGCTGCAGCCGGCGGTATCACCATTTTTTTTGAAATGCCCATTTCCGCTCCACCCCAGGCAACTGTGGAAATTCTTCATCAGCGTGAACAAATCGCCGCTAAAAAGTCATGCGTTGATTTTGCGTTTTACGGTGCCGCTGCGGGCGGCGTACAAAATATTTACGAGCTCGCACAGGCAGGCGTGATCGGCTTTAAAATTTTTCTTTTTGATGTAAACGGTCCGCGCGCCAAGGAATTCATTGCTTCGACGGCGACTGATGACGGAGTTCTCATTGAGATTATGCAGGCTGTCGCTGCAACTGGCAAAATTTTGGCTGTGCATGCTGAAAATGGCCCAATAGCTTCATGGTATACCCGACGTTTGCAAAATGAACCGCAACGGTCTCCTCTACAACTTCACGCTCAATCACGGCCGTCGGTTTGTGAAGTTCAAGCTGTGGAGAAAATAATACGTTTTGCTCGGGAATATGGCACACGCGTCAGCTTCTGCCATATTTCCTGCAATGATTCTATGCATCTGATCGCGCGGGCAAAGGCTGAGGGCTTAGACGTATATGCTGAAACCTGTCCGCAGTACCTTTATCTTGATTATGAGAGAGCCGATCAACTCGGTTATGGGCCATACGCCAAATATAATCCGCCTATCCGTTCTTGTGCGGAACGAAAACAATTATGGAAATGGTTGTATCGAGGACAGTTCGATTACGTCGGCAGCGACCATGGAGCGTTTTTGCCTGAAGAAAAGCTTCCAGGTGAAAAAAATATTTTCAAGGCTCCCGCTGGCAATGTCGGTTTTGAGACTCGTTTGCCGCTGATGCTTGAATCTGTCCTCAACGGCAATTTGACGCTGAAGGATGTTGTCCAACTGACGTCAGCCAATGCCGCTAGAGTTTTCGGATTGTACCCGCAAAAAGGTGCGCTGCTTCCCGGTTCTGACGCAGATCTTGTTGTAGTCGACCCGCGCATTGAAGTCTGTCCGTCATGCGAGAATACGCTTTCGCATGGTAAAGCCATTGCCCGTCTCTACGAACAATGGAGACTGCATGGCAAAATTCTTCATACGTTGGTTCGCGGCAAATTTGTTTTTAAAGACGGCGCGCCGATTCCATGCATGCAGGGTTGGGGGAGAGAAGTGCTTGTTTAGTTTTTCTGTTCAATTTCCGTTTTCTGCGGATGTTGATAAAAATAAATTTTTAAGGAGGGGTTTCTATGGTAAAGGTGGATTTGGTAGTACATAACGCACAGGTCTACTCAAGCGGCACCGTCTTCCACGGTGGCATCGCGATCGCAAACGAGAAAATTGTTGATGTTTGTGCCGATGATTACCTGCCCGAGGCGTATCGGGAGATCGATGCCCAGAACAGACTTCTGCTTCCTGGCATTGTCGACACTCACGTGCATGTACGCGATCCCGGGCATATTGAACGCGGAGATTTTGAATCAGAATCAGCGGCAGCGGCGAACGCCGGCGTAACGGCATTCCTTGAGCATCCTATTTCCACTCCTCCTCCTTATACGCCTGAAATTCTTGCCAAACGTATTGAGCGTGCTAAGTCCCGCTGTATCGTAGACTATGCGTTTTTCGGTGCGGCTGGTTCCGAGTTTCCGCAGGAAGCCGAGCGTGTTGCCAAAGAGGGCATTGTCGCCTTTAAAACGTTCCTTCACGAAGCTCCCGAAGGGCGTGACGAAGAGTTCCGCGGTTTGACTATGCCCAACGACGGCGGCATCATGGAAGGCTTCGAAGCCGTTGCAAAAACTGGATTGATTCTCACTGTCCATGCGGAGAACAACGACATGATCAAACGTTTGATTACCAAATTCCGCGCTGAAGGCAAAGTTGGCTGGGGGTATCATTGCCCTTCACGCCCTAAAATCAGTGAAATCGAATGCATTGAAAAGCTGATTCGCGTTGCCCGCGAAACTGGAGTTCGCCTAGCCATCGCACACATTTCCACGCCGGAAGCGATGGAGCTTTTAAAACAGGCTCGTCTGGCCGGACAGGAAGTTTATATTGAAACTTGCCCGCATTATCTGATTCTCACGGAAGATGCCTTGCTGAAATACGGCCCCATGGCCAAGTGCAATCCTCCGCTTCGCAGTGCCACTGACCGAGACAAACTGTGGAAGTATGTCAAAGACGGCACCGTCGACTACATCGGTAGCGACCATGGTTCCTTCCTGCTTGCTGAAAAGGAGAAAGGTAACAAGGATATCTTCACTGCTGCGGCTGGTTCTGCCTGCATCGAAATGACGCTGCCACTGATGCTGACGGCTGTACGCGATGGCAAGCTGACACTACCCAGACTGATGCAGTTGATCTGCGAAAATCCTGCTCGTATTTTCGGCTTGAAAACCAAGGGGGGGCTGATCCCTGGTAAAGACGGTGATTTCGTAATCTGCGACACCAGCAAGGAATTCACCGTTGATCACAACAAGTTCTTGACTCACGGCCGAGGCATTTCCACGTGGTACGACGGTATGAAGTTGATTGGCAAACCCGAAATGACCTGCGTCCGCGGACGTGTTGTGATGGAGAACGGCATTGTTGATCATGGTGCCAAAGGTTGGGGTAGACTGATTCGTCACGGGGAGTGACATATGCGCATTCTTATTATCAACCCTAACAGCAGCAGGGCAGGAACCGAAGTTATTGACAAAATTGCCAAGCAGTATGCCGATGGCCGCTTTGAGGTTGCAACAGTTTCAACTCCTGGTGCAGCTCCATTTGTCGTAACATTTGAAGATTATGCTCGTTCTATACCTGGCATGGTGCAGTTGCTCAAAGACAATTACGATAAATTTGATGCCTTTGTGATTGCCTGCCACAGTGACCCCAATCTGGAGCTGCTCAAGGAAATTTCAGCCAAACCGGTTGTTGGCATTTGTGAGGCATCCGTAAAGATTGCCTCAATGCTTGGCGATAAATTCTCCGTTATCTCCCCTGGCAAACGCAGTATTCCTAATAAGGCCGCAATGATCCGCGACCGTTTCCGCATGGGTGGTTATCTTGCTTCCGTGCGTGCCCCTGAAAAAACGGCCATGGAAGGAACGGATATAAAGACTTTGCTAATGCCCGAAGCGAAACGTGCCATTGAAGAAGACGGTGCGGAAGTCATCGTGCTCGGTTGTGCAGAATTTGCAGGACTTGACAAGGCGATGAGCAAGGAACTTCACGTTCCCGTGCTTGACGGTACAGTGTGCGCTTTGATGGTCGCTGAAGGGCTCGTCAATGCCGGATACAGTACCAGCAAGCGCTGTCGTTTCAAACCTAATGATTGATTCGTAGAAACTATCTGACAGGAGGCTATAGTTATGACAATGTTTCGCCGCGTAACTCTCGCATGTGCAGCGTTCGTTCTGATCGGAGCTTCCGCTGTTTCTGCCCGCGAGCTCGTACTTGGCCATACCGGTCAACCTTCGATTACGTTCTCCGGCGTTGGACTCCAGTTTTCCGATAAGGTCAAAGAACTTTCCGGCGGAGAACTGACCGTTTCCGTCATGGGCGCTTCTGCTCTTGGCAACAACCGCGAAGGCATTGAACAGATTCAACAGGGCATGACCGACTTCTGGTTAATCTCCACGGGCCTTTTGGCTCCTTTCTCAAATACAGTCTCGATCTTCGACCTCCCTTATCTGTTCAAGAGCGAGAAAGCCGCGCTGGCTTTTATGGATAGCGATGTTGCGAGAGAGATCGTTGCTCCGCTTGAGGAGAAAGGCATCAAAGCTCTTGGTTATTTCCCCATGGGCTGGAGACACATTCACAGCAATATTGCCATCCGTAAGCCTGAACAGTTGAAGGGCGTGAAGATTCGTACGGAGCCCGCTCCCATTCGTATGGCCATTTTCAATGCGATGGGTGCTAGCGCTATCCCTATGGATTTCGGCGAAGTGTTTACCTCTCTACAACAGGGCGTTATCGATGCTGGTGAGCAGCCCCTTGAAAACATTAAGTCGCAGGGGTTTGACACTATTCAGAAATACATTACGCTTGACGGACATATTCTTGACCCGATGCTGCTCGTTATGTCAAAAATTACTTGGGAAAGCCTGAACGAGAAAGAACAGCGTTGGGTTACGGAAGCTGCGAAATTTGCCTGCGATTGGGGGCGTGAAAATATATTCGGCAACAGCAAGAAACTGCTTGAGGCATACAAGGCCGGCACGCAGAACATTATCATCGAGCTGACCAATGAAGAACGCGAAGCATTCCGCAAGGCAACGCAGCCAGTTTATGATGAATTCCTCGAGAAAGTTGGCAAAGATACATACGATAAGATCATGAAGATTCAGGAGTCCTTCCCCGCGGAATCTCCTCAGAACTAGTTTTCATCGTCAGGAGGCGGAAAGGAGTCCCTTTCCGCCTTTTCCATAGATTGCCAATATCCTGGAGGTATAAAAATATGAAACTCTTGAGGCTGTTTGACGATTACCTTGAAGAGGCTGTCGTTGTCATCTTATTTCTCATGATCCTTGTCGTTGGTACTGAACAGGTTATCACTCGTTATTTGTTGCATTTCGTCTTTAGCTGGGCAGAAGAACTGATGCGCATTTGCTTTGTGATTCTGGCGCTGTTCAGTTTCTCTCTTTGTGCCAAAAAGCTTGAGCACGTTAAGGTAGAAGCGCTCCTTACAGTTCTGTCTAAACGCTTGGGGACTTTTATTAAAGTCTTTTCCTCTACGGTCTTTCTTGCCTTTACGATTCTTTTAATCCAGCATTCATGGAGCATTATGAGTCTTCAATACCGTAGCCATCAGGTCACAGCAGCTATGGGAATTCCGACATGGACATATTTTGTTTTTGGTCCCATGTGTTTCACTATTATGGCGTTCCGCATCATCCAGAAATCCATTATTCCTCAAATAAAAGAGTTTTTCTCTTTCGGAGATAAAAAAGGAGATGATCGCTAATGTTACTCGCCGTCTTCGGTACCATGTTTCTGGCACTGCTTTTGACGATCCCCATTGCGGCGACCATTGGTCTGAGCTGCATCGCGTTCACTCCGTGGGTCCCCGGCGGTCTAGCAAAGGTGATGTTTTTTGTTGGTCAGCGTATGGTTGTTACTGCGGATTCATTTACACTTTTAGCGTTACCTTTTTTCATTCTTGCCGGTACGTTGATGTCACATGGTGGTATTGCCCGTCAGTTGACTAACCTTGCCGAAGCTGTTTCCGGCGACTTTCCTGGTGGGCTTGGAATCTCTGCTGTCGTTGCTTGCACATTTTTCGCAGCCGTGTCCGGTTCAGGTCCCGCCACAGTTGCGGCGATCGGCGCAATTATGCTGCCGACAATGTTGGAACGAGGTTATGACGTCGGCTTTTCTGGCGGCTTAATAGCCTGTGCCGGCGGCATTGGTGTGCTGATTCCCCCCAGCGTTCCGATGATTGTTTACGGTGTTAACTGTAATGTGTCCATCACCGATCTGTTCGTCGCTGGCATTGTACCCGGAATTATTGTTGCCGTGTTTCTGATCATTCCCACGATTATCATCGCTCGCAAACATCATTTTGTTGGCAAACCCCGCGGCGGTAACTGGCTGTGGGTGTTGGAAAAAATCTGGCAGGCTAAGACAGCCCTGCTGATGCCGATTATTATCCTTGGCGGTATTTACTGCGGTATTTTCACGCCTACCGAGGCTGGTATTGTTGCCGTTGTTTACGCCATGGTGCTCGGTTTCTGCACACGTCAGCTTTCCTTCCAGGGACTGATCAAAGCACTTGTTGAAGCGGCTGTAATCACCGGTTCTTGCATTTTCCTGATGGGAGCAGCGAGTGCTTTCGCTAAACTGTTGCACATGCGCAGCGTTCCGACGCTGATCTCCAATCTAATCCTTGGTATTACGAGCAGCAAGGTTATTATCCTTCTGCTCTTGAACGTCCTGTTCCTATTAGGCGGCATGTTTATCGATACCTTGTCCAATATTCTGATTTTTTGTCCTATTTTCCTGCCGCTGGTTACCAAGCTCGGCGTCAATCCCATTCATTTTGGTGTCCTTGTTATCTCCAATCTGGCGCTTGGGATGGCTACGCCTCCCATGGGAGTTGATCTGTTCGTTGCGGCCAATATTGCCCATGCACCGTTTGAAAGGATTCTTAAGGGGGCAATCCCCTTTATGCTCTGGAACTTGACCGGCGTTTTGCTGATCACGTACGTTCCATTCCTGTCACTGTGGCCTTTCTAGCAGGAAATGCAAAAAAGGGGGCATTGTTATGATCAAGATTAATGACAAACGCTTTCTGAATAACTTCTTCGGCCTGGCGAAAATCGGCTGGTCCGAAGCGGGCTTGAATCGTCCTTCATATAGTCCTGCCTATGCCGAGGGACGTGATTACGTGAAGAAAAAGATGGAAGATGCCGGCATGAAAGTCCGTGTAGATACAATCGGCAACATTTATGGACGATATGGTGGGACTGATCCGACACGCAAAACAATCCTCGTCGGATCGCATCTTGATTCAGTTCCTAACGGCGGCATCTATGACGGTGCATTGGGAGTCTTGGGAGGCATCGAAGCCTTGCAGTCTCTTCATGAAAAGTTCGGCTCTCTGTCAGCTCCGATTGAAGTTGTCGGCTTCATCGCCGAAGAAGCGAGTTTGTTTGGGGGGACATTTGGCAGCCGTGCAATTACTGGACTGGCGCCTTTGAATCAGCCGGAAGAAGCGTTTAAGTGGTCAGGGTTAACTTGTGATGATCTTGTCAATGCCCGTATCAAGATTGACGATTACGGTGCGTATCTTGAGTTGCATATCGAACAGGGGCCCGTACTGGAACGCAAAAATTTGGAAATCGGTATTCCTACCGGCATCGTCAGTATTATCCGCTATAAAATCACAATGAACGGACAGCAAAATCATGCAGGCACGACACCAATGTCAGAGCGCAAAAATGCGATGCGTCCGGCATCAGAACTGTTAACACGATGGTTTGCTTGGGCCGATGAACGTCTTGTGAAAAAAGATAACTTTGTTTACAACACTGGCGTATTTATCCTCGATCCTAATTCGCCGGCTGTTGTCCCCGGCAAGGCATCTTTTGTCATGGAATTGCGTTCTTTGTCAGATAAAGTTGGTGATGAGTTAGTTGCAAAGCTTCATGAGATGGTAAACGCTTCCGAGTATGCCGCATACTCTCCTACAATCGAAAAGATAGTCAATAAAGCTCCTGTTGCTCTGCACGAGAATATCATTGCTACAATTGAACAAGCGGTAAAGAGGTGCGGCTATGCTTATCAGCGTATGCCCAGCGGTGCGTCGCATGATGCCGTAGCTATGGCACACTTTATGCCTACCGGCATGATTTTCGTAAAGAGTCATGACGGCATTAGTCATAACAGAGCTGAATTTACTACCGATGAAGATATGCTCAAGGGTGTTCAGGTCCTGACAGAGACGGTCGCTCTGTTGGCAGAGTAGCTAATTTAATCAATAAAGAAATATATAAAATTATAATGAGAGGGGATTTTGCATGAGCGAGATCATTCCGACATCCCTTTATGTTTTCTGGGGATTTTTTGCGGTTCTGTGTATTTGCCCAATCGTGTGTCTTGCTGTGAAATTACTAAAAAAGGGGTAGGTTCTCGTCAATTTCTATATGCTCTGAAAAGGAGATGAAAATCTATGGAATTAACCGTTTGTATTATTGTTTTTCTGATCCTGCTTTTTCTGATCGGACTTTTTGTTTCTAAACGCATTAAAAACGATCAGGATTGGTTCGTTGCAGGACGTAACCTTGGTGTTGTTCCACTGGTCGGTACGTACTTTGCCACAATTATTAGCACTGTTTCTGTTATCGGTTATTTTGGCTATTACTATAGCTATGGTTGGGCTGGCTGGTGGAACTGGGCTGGTACGGCTTTGACATCAATGATTGCGGCTCTATGGTTTGCTGAGAAACTGCGCAAGTTTGGTCAGACAACGCTGCCCGATCTTCTCGCTGTCCGTTATGGCAAAGCTCACAGCATTATTGCCGGTATTGTCATTCTTGTTGCCATGTTGTTCTTTACCTCTGCACAACTGACTGGTTCCGCAGCCGTAGTCACAACGTCTATGGGTATAGATCGCACGACAGCAATTATCGTTATTGGGACAATCTTCATCCTTTTTACCGTGATGGGCGGTATGGAAGCCGTCGCTTGGACAGACACCTTTTGTAGTGCCATCATTCTTATCGGCGTGTGGTTACTGAGCTATAACGCTGTTAACGAAGCAGGCGGTGTTGTAAAAATCCATAAAACACTTGCACAGATAAAACCTAGTGCACTTGATCCATTTGCCAACGGTGCCATTCCATTGGGTGTAGCCATGTCATGGTTCTTGACATGGGGTATCGGTAATATCGGAGCGCCGCAGTTCAGTACGAGAATTTATTCTGCAAAGGATCCTAAAACTGCTGCTCTGAGCCAGGCATGGACGGGTGTTACTTTTATCTTTTTCTATTTGCCGCTGATGCTCGCTGCGCTGGCCGGCATTGTCCTTTTCCCCGGATTGACAGGGGTTGCTGATACCTATGCTCCGACAATCATTCAAAAAGTGATGGGGCCTTGGGGCGGCGGTATCATGATGGCCGGTATTCTTGCGGCCTCAATTTCAACAGCGGATTCCGTGTTGCTGCTCGCAGGAACCACTTTTGTACGCGACATTGTGCAGCGTTGCAGTTCTAGACAGTTCATGCCCCAGCAGACGTTGAAGATGGCTCGCATCACTACGTTCATCATCGGCATTCTGGCAATTTTCTTCACCATACACACTAATCAGGGTGTTATGTGGGTTCAGGCTAATGCTGTCGGCTATATGGGGTCGATGCTCTCTGTCGTTGTACTGGCAGCTTTTGCGTGGAAACGAGCCAATGCTCAGGGCGCTCTTGCCGCAATGATCGTTGGCATTCTTACGGCAGCCATCTGGGGCTATTTGAATAGACCGTTCGGCTGGTTTCCCATCTTACCTTCACTGTTCACCTGCACGTTGACCTTGGTAATTGTCAGTAAGTTGACCCCACCTCCTTCTCAAAAAGTTATTGATCAGTTTTTCAAAGAGTAGTTGTTTAATATTATAGAATCACATTATTGCCTCTACCGTTTCCAGCCACAGAACGAAAGCGACCGTACCCATTTCATTCTGTGTCCTTGCAGTGCCAAAAGCATCTGCGTCAATGAGCGCGTTGGCGACGAGCTTGTACTAAAGCACGGCATACACGATTACGCTGCCACCGCCGCGTTGATATTGCGCAGGGGTGGTGAAAAGACGGATACTGTGGTCTTGCATTGTAGCGGGAAAGACGTTTTCTTCAGTCACTCAGATGTCATTTTTACCATGGCGATGCAGTTTTCTAACCGTCTGGTACCGTTTGCAAGGCACGTATAGGCGAGAGCGCTGTGGTCTGTGTAACTTGCTTTGTTGTCTCAATTCGACTGTTCAGTCAAAAATCAAAACATAGAGGACTCTCCGTGGACTCTCTATAATTGAGCACAGAGGGGCCTTTATGTTTTTATGTCAAAGATAAAATAATTAGATTGATCTGACAGAAAAAATACAGGTCGTATCGGCGCCCGTCGGGCGCGTGAAAAATTCCGCGGCGTGTGAGAGAAACGCCGCGGAATTTTTGTATACTGGATTTTCAATGAACATTTCCCGATGACGAGAACGGCGGCTTTTGACAGAGGAAGATGGACGAAACGGGACGGACAAACGGCAATGCGCCGTCTTTTTGCCGGCGAAGTTCTCTTGACAAATGAACGTTTATGTCGTAATATTTTTTCAAGTAAATTGTATACAAACAAGCGTAAGAGCATCGCCTCGTGGTTTTGACGGGCGTTTTTCGGCTTTTGCTCTTGAAAAACGCGGCGGACGGCGAACGATGTTTGGCGGGCGAAAGGGACTCTTTTGCGCTCGCGCGTCGGACGCTTTTTTTGTATACGGAGTTTTTATGACAGGGAGGCGTCGTCATGTTGGATTTGAACGAACTGTGCGGCATGAGGGGCAAAAACGCCGTCATCACGGGAGCCGCGTCGGGGCTGGGGGCGGGGATCGCCCGCTTCTTCGCCGACGCCGGCGTGAAAGTGATGCTGCTGGACATCAACGAGAAGGGCGGCGAGGAAGTGGCCGCGAAAATCAGGGCCAGCGGCGGCGACGCGGCGTTCATGCGCTGCAACGTCACCAGTCAGGCCGACTGCGCCGCGGCGGCCGAAGCGGCGTTCCAGCGCTGGGGCAGCATCGACAGTCTCGTCAACTGCGCGGGAGCGACCCGCCGCCGCACGGTGGAAGATCTTGAAGAAAAAGACTGGGATCTGGTGCTGAACGTGACGCTGAAAAGCGTTTACCTGATGTGCCACAACGTGGTGCCCTACATGAAGAAGCAGGGACACGGCAAGATCGTCAACATCGGTTCGGGCTGGGCGCTCAAGGGCGGCGACCAGGCCGTGGCGTACTGCGCGTCCAAGGGCGGCGTGTGGAACATGACCCGCGCGCTGGCGATTGACTGCGGCCCCCACAACATCAACGTCAACTGCGTCTGTCCGGGCGACAGCGACACGCCGATGCTCAAAAGCGAATGCGAGCAGCTGGGCGGCACGTACGACTCGGCGTTCAAGGCGTCGTGCGCGGTGCGGCCGATCGCCCGGCTGGGCACGCCGGAGGACGTGGCCATGTGCGTGTTCTTCCTGTGCAGCGAAATGTCGCCGTGGGTCACCGGTTCGGCGCTGGTCGTCGACGGCGGCGGCATCGCCTAACGCGGCGGATTTTCAAGGAGGTCTTACGATGTCGAAAAGGAATTATCCCTACATTCCCAACTCCGATCCGGCCGTCCAGGCGGAGATGCTCAAGTTCATCGGGGCGGAATCCATCGACGAACTGATCGGGCAGAACATCCCTCGGGAGCTGCTCATGAAGGAGCCGCTCAAACTTCCGCAGCCTTACGAGGCGGAGTGCGATCTTGTCCGCCATGTCTCGGGAATTCTGAACAAGGACAAGACGGCCAACGAAATGACCTGCTTCCTCGGCGCGGGCTGCTATAACCGCTATGTTCCGGCTCTGGTGGACGAGGTGATTAATCGTTCCGAGTTCCTTTCGGCCTACGCCGGCGAGCCGTACGAGGATCACGGCCGCTTCCAAGCCTGCTTCGAGTACGAGAGTATGATGGCCGAGCTGCTGGATTGCGACGTGGTCAACGTGCCCAACTACGACGGTTCGCAGGCCGCGGGCACGGCGCTGCGCATGGCGACGCGCGTGACGAAGCGCGACGAAGTGCTGATCCCATCGACGCTGAATCCCGACGTGGCGCGTGCCGTGAAGACGTATCTGCATCCCGACGTGAAGGTGACGACCGTCGCTTACGATCGCGGGACCGGCCGCCTCGACCTGAACGATCTCAAGACGAAACTGAGCGATAAGACCGCGGCGGTAATGGTGATGAATCCCAACTTCTTCGGCGTCGTCGAGGAAGAGGCGTCTCGGATCGCCGATCTGGCGCACGCGGCTGGGGCGCTGTCTGTCGTTTACGCCGAACCTTCGACGCTGGGCGTGATGAAGCCGCCCTTCCAGTACGGAGCTGACCTTGCCTGTGGCGACATCCAGGCGCTGGGCATCCACATGAACTACGGCGGCGGCGTGGGCGGCTACATGGCCGCCAAGGACCGGCCCGAGATCGTGCGCGAGTATCCTTCGCGCCTGTTCGGCCTGGCTCCGACGACTCACGGCGAATGGGGCTTCGGCGACGTGATGTGGGAGCGCACCTCGTTCGCTGTCCGCGACCGCGCCAAGGAATTCGTCGGCACGCATGCGGCGCTGTGGAGCATCGGCGCGGCGGTGTATCTCGCCAGCCTCGGGCCGAAGGGCATGCAGGAACTGGGCAAGACCATTTTGCAGCGCGGCCTGCTGCTGCGCAAGCGGCTGAGCACCGTGAAGGGACTGACGGTCTGCCCGCTGAGCGGCGCGACGTTCCAGGAGTTCGTCGTGCGCTTCGAGAACAAAACCGTCGCCGAAGTCAACGCGGCGCTTTTGAAGAAGAATATTCTCGGCGGCTTCGATTTGAGCAAGGACTTCCCCGAACTTGGGCAGTGCGCGCTGCTGTGTGTCACCGAGCGTACGGGTGAAGACGACGTCGACGCGCTGGTCGAGGCGCTCTCCGAAATTCTTGCCTGAGGGACGGAAAGGAAGGATCGTCATGGATAAAATCGCGGACAAAAGAGACATCCGACTGGATCGTTTCCATCAAGCGAGCTGGAACGAGCCGATCATTTACGAGTTGAGCGTGAAGGGCGAGCGCGGCGTACTGGTTCCGGAAGTTTCGGCGGCCGCCGCGGCCGAAGCGGGCGACGGCGTTTCCAGCTTGCCCGAGTGCATGAGGCGCGAAACCGCGCCCGACCTGCCGGAGATCAGCCAGCCGCAGCTGGCCCGTCACTACAACCATCTGGCGCAGGAGAATCTCGGCGTCGACAGCAACATCGACATCGGTCAGGGCACCTGCACGATGAAGTATAGCCCCAAGGTGAACGACCGCCTCGCCGGCTGTCCCAAGGTGGCCGACATGCATCCGCTGCAGCCGGACGGCACGGCGCAGGGCATTCTCGAAATCGTCTGGCGTCTGGGCGAGCTGTTCAAGGAAATTTCTGGACTCGACTGCTTCAGCATCCAGCCCGGCGGCGGCGCGCACGGCATCCTCGCCATGGCGTCGGTGGTGCGCGCCTACTGGGAAGCCAAGAGCGAAAACGACCGCGACACCGTCGTCACCACATTCTTCTCGCACCCCGCCGACGCGGCCTGCCCGATCGTCAAGGGCTACAAAGCCGTCGTGTTGCCTCCCGACGCCGAGGGGCTGCCCGACATCGAAGCTTTCAAGGCGACGCTGAAAAACAACAAGGTCGCCGCCATCTTCATGACCAATCCCGAAGACACCGGCATCTTCAACCGCCGCATCCGCGAGTTCACGCGGCTGGCTCACGAAGCCGGCGCGATCTGCTGCTACGATCAGGCCAACGCCAACGGCCTGCTGGGCATCACCCGCACCGTCGAGGCCGACTTCGACATGTCGTTCTTCAACCTGCACAAGACCTTCTCGTCGCCGCACGGCTGCGGCGGCCCCGCCGTCGGCATGGTGACCTGCTGCAAAGAACTGCGCGACTATTTGCCCGCGCCGCTGGTCGAACACAGCGGGGAGAAAGGCTATTACCTCGATTTCGACCTGCCCCGCAGCTGCGGCAAGGTCAAGTCCTTCTGGGGCGTCGCGCCCGTGGCGGTGCGCGCCTACGCTTGGATCATGAGCCTCGGCGCGGAAGGTCTGCGCGAGGTGAGCCGCGTGGCGATCCTCAACAACAACTACTGCATGAAAAAGATTCTCGCCATCAAGGGCGCGTCGATCAGTTTCCCCAATCACAAACCGCGTATCGAGCAGGTCCGTTACAGCTGGGAACAGCTCAAAAAGGACACCGGCTTCGGCACCGCCGACTTCTCGCGGCGCATCCCCGATTACGGCACGCATTACTGGAGCAGCCACGAACCGTGGGTGATCCCCGAACCGTTCACGATCGAGCCCAGCGAGTCGTACAGCAAGCGCGACCTCGACGCCTACTGCGAGATCCTCGCCGCCATCGCGCGCGAGTGCTACGAACAGCCCGAGGTCATCCGCGAAGCGCCGCTGAACAGCACCGTGCACCATACCAGCCACGATTATTTCGACGACCCCGACAAGTGGGTGCTGTCGTGGCGCAATTACAAGCAGAAGTACACGGGCTATTTCCAGCCGAAAAAGAAGTAGATGAGAATCGGCTTTCTCGTCAATCCCGTGGCGGGAATGGGCGGTTCCGTGGCGCTGAAGGGCACCGACGGGGCGGAAACGCTCCGCCGCGCCCGCGCGCTTGGCGCCGTGCCCCGCGCCGCGGAGCGCATGGCGCAGGCTTTGGATGCCGCCCTGCCGCTGCCTGACGGCGTTGGTTTTCTCGCCTGCGGCGGCGAAATGGGAGAAGCGCTTTTGAAAGAACGGCGGCTTTCGTACGAGACCGTGTACCGTCCGGCAGGCGAAACCGGGGCCGCCGACACGCGCGCGGCCGTTGAGGCCATGGTCGCCGCCGGAGCGGAACTGATCTTCTTCGCCGGCGGCGACGGCACGGCCCGCGACGTCTGCGCGGCGACGGAAGGCGCGGACATCCCCGTGATCGGCGTACCGGCGGGCGTGAAGATCCATTCGGCGGTCTACGGCGTCACGCCGGTGCGCGCCGGGCAGCTGTTGCGCAAATTTGCCTCCGGCGGCGTGAAGGAGCTGGGCGACGCCGAGGTGATGGACATCGACGAAGACGCTTTCCGCCGCGGCACGGTCAACGCTCGCCTTTACGGCTACCTGAAAGTGCCGCTGGACCGCGGCTGCCTGCAGGACCGCAAATCAGGCGGCGCGAACCCCGACGCCTACGACCGCTCGGCCATCGCCGCCTGGGCGGCGGAGCACATGGCCCCCGGGCGTCTGTATCTGATCGGTTCGGGCACCACCACCCAGGCTATCATGGACGAGCTGAAGCTCCCCGGCACGCTGCTGGGCGTCGACGCCGTCAAAGACCGCCGCCTCGTCGCCGCCGACCTGACGGAGCGCCAGCTCCTCGACCTGGTCGAACCGGGCAACACCACGCTGATCGTCACCGTCATCGGCGGCCAGGGGCACATCTTCGGCCGCGGCAACCAGCAGCTCAGCCCCGCCGTGTTGCGCCGCGTCGGCGTGGAGAACGTGACGGTCGTCGCCACGCCGGCCAAACTGATCGGCCTGTTCCCCAAGCCCCTGCTCGTGGACACCGGCGACCCCGAACTCGACCGCCGGTTCGCCGGCTACGCCGCCGTGGTGACCGGCTACGACCGCCGCCAGATGTGCCGCGTGGAGTGAAGAAGCGTTCCCGACGTTTGGCCGTAGAATAAAAAAGTTCGGGCGAAGCGCCCGAACGGGAACATTCTTTGAGGAGGTCTTTTTATGGCACGTTATGAAGAACTCAAAGGCAAGCGCGTGATGATCACCGGCGCGGCCAGCGGCATCGGACTGGCGACGGCCTGCCGTTTCGCCGCGGAAGGCGCGAAGGTTTTCATCGTCGATTACAACAAAAAAGCCCTCGAGGCGACGCAGAAGGAACGTCCCGAGTTCGCCGGATTTTCCGCGGCCGACGTCTCCGACGAGGAGAACGTCAAAGCGGCTTTTGCGGAGATGGACCGCCTGCTGGGCGGCATCGACGTGCTGATCTCCAACGCCGGCATCTCCGTCCGCAGCGACGCGCTCGACATCCCCTACGCGCAGTGGAAAAAGGTGATGGACATCAACCTGGGCGGCATGTTCCTCTGCGCCAAAGAAGCCGGCAGGCGCATGAAAGCCCAGGGCGGCGGCGTGATCCTCATGACCGCCTCCAGCAACGGCACCGAGGGCCACCGCTGGTACGCCGATTACAACGCTTCCAAGGCGGGCGTGATCCTGCTCACCAAGACGCTGGCGCTCGAGCTGGCCCCCGTCGTGCGCGTCAACTGCGTGTGTCCCGGCTACGTGCTCACGCCCATGCAGCGCGCCGAATACACCGACGAGATGCTGGCCAAGGTCAACGAAGGCATTCCCATGAAGCGCCACGCCGCGCCCGAGGAGATCGGCGCGCTCTACGCCTTCCTCGCCAGCGACGATGCCCAATACATCACCGGCGCCGACATCCGCATCGACGGCGGCGAGACGGCAGGGCTGTATTTGTAAGATAATATTCGCGTGGTCAAGAACAATAAACGTCCTTCCCGTTTTTTCACGGGAAGGACGTTTATTGTTCTTATACTATTTCTCAATTAAAGCACCTAACAATCCATTGTCTTGCGGTAATACTCCTTATGGTCTGAGCGGTGAGAT
>NZ_RAWT01000042.1:0-23514 GCF_003612005.1 Pyramidobacter sp. CG50-2 | reverse complement strand
TTTCAGTTGAGGGTCACTTTTGTATGCTCTTTTTTCGGACAATTTCCTCGTAACAGCTTTTCATCCCCTTGAATTTGCTCCGTTAGCGCAATCTTGATCGTTATTATGTGTTCGTAATGACTGCTTGCTGCTTTTGTCCTGTCAAAGTAAATGCAACCCCGTCGCATTTACTTTGACGAGGTTGCATTTACTCTGAAAATTTACCGATTTGCCGAATCGCCGATTTTCAGCAGTGAAAATAATAAGAATCCGATGTAAAATGTTCAGTGCATGTGACACGGGGAAACTCTGCGCCGTACTCCGGGAAATCCTTTGCGTATGATTTTTTGCGGTTTGCCTGTTCATCTTCATCAAATCTGAAATGAGGGATCGTCGTTGAAATTAGGTATTGTAGGTCTGCCGAACGTGGGCAAGAGCACTCTTTTCAATGCCATCACAGCCGCCGGGGCGGACGCGTCGAACTATCCTTTCTGCACGATCGAACCCAACGTCGGCGTGGTGGAAGTGCCCGATCCGCGTCTCAAGGTCCTTTCCGATATGTTCCACTCGGTGAAAATCACCCCCGCCGTCGTCGAATTTTACGACATTGCCGGTCTTGTGCGCGGCGCCAGCAAGGGAGAAGGGCTGGGGAACAAATTTCTCGCCAATATCCGCGAGGCCAGCGCCATCGTCCAGGTGGTGCGCTGCTTCGAGAACCCCAACATCGTCCACGTGGACGGCTCCGTGAATCCGGCCCGCGACATCGAGACCATTGAACTGGAGCTGATCCTTTCCGACCTGGAAATGGTGGAACGGAACCTCGCCAAACTGGAGAAACTGGCGAAAGCCGACAAAAAGCTGGCGCCCAACCTCGAACTGCTGCGTCGGGCGAAGGAAACGCTCGAAGCCGGCAAACTGGTGCGCACCCTTGCGTTGAACGATGAAGAAAAGCAGTATCTTCGCGGTCTGAATCTCCTTTCCGACAAGCCGATGCTCTATGTGGCCAATATCGCCGAGGATGAAATCGGCGCGGCGGTGTTGAACGAGTACGCTCAGGTGGTCCGCGACCATGCGAAGGCCGAAGGGGCGGAGTTCGTGACGATATGCGCTCAGATCGAAGCGGAGATCGCCGAGCTTGCCGATGCTGAAAAGGTGGAGTATCTCGAAGCTCTCGGGCTGAAGGAAGCCGGGCTGGACCGTCTGATTTCCGCGGGGTACCGTCTGCTGGGGCTGATCTCGTTCTTGACGGCGGGAGAAAAGGAATCGCGCGCCTGGCCGATTCGCAGAGGAACTTTGGCTCCGCAGGCGGCGGGCACGATTCACAGCGATTTCGAGCGCGGTTTTATCCGCGCCCAGATCGTCGGCTATGACGATCTGATCGCCTGCGGCTCGATCGCCGAGGCGAAAGCCAAGGGGCTGCTCCGTCTTGAAGGGAAAGAGTATGTCATGCAGGATGGCGACGTGGTGGAATTCCGTTTCAACGTTTAAACACGCATAAATTTCATGAAAGGTATGTGGTAAAAATGGCGATGCAGATCAGTCTCGATGAAGTGCTGTCCATGCTTCTTTCGCGCGTGGATGCCATGGCGGTGGCCAACGAAAACATGAAGAGCAAGTTCAACATCCTGGCGCGCGCTCTTTATAAAAAGGGGTTTTTGACGGACGATGACCTTGTCCAGTCGGTGAAAGACGAGCACAAACTGCTCCTCGACCTTGGCGCCATCAAAGAGATGCCTGACGATGCAGCGCTTAAATCGATCGCGGACAACATGATCGTCTGGATCAAGAACGATGCCGAGGCCATTCGGAAGAACATGAAGGATTACGAGGCGAAGGTGAAGGCGATGATCGAGGAAGAGGAAAAGAAACCTCGTCTCGACGTGGCTTCTGCCGCCGATTTGCAGCGGCTCGAACGCATGAGCGGCAAAAAGTCGGGCAGCGGACTTATTATTCCTTAAGGACGATGGGGCCGAGAACTGGATTTTGAAGAAAAACCGTTAAGAAGAGGCGGCTCAGGAGGGGAACGGAAGTGGAGAATTTTGGCCTTCAGATCGTCGGGGCGTGGCGCAGCCTGGGTGCCCGGAACGGCTGCGTGGCCCTGGTCGATGCGCTTCTGCTGAGCCTGGCGGTGTACGTGAGTTACGCCTTGAGATTCTCGATCTTTTTGGAACATGCGGCGGCTTATGGGATCTTCGAGGCGGGGCCGCTTTACGTTGCGGCCGTCATGTTTTCGTTTTATGCCGGCGGAGTCTATCGGGTCTACTGGCTGCAGACGAGCATCGAAGAACTTCTGATCCTGCTGAAAGCCTATCTGCCGGCCTGCGCCGTGCTGATCGGGCTGTATGTTGGGACCGACGTCCCGTTCGTGGTGCCGCGGAGCGTTATGGGAATGCTGCTCCTCTGCGGTTTTGCCTTCCTGACGCTGTCGCGCCTCTCATGGCGGCTGACCTTGCAGGAACACAACGGGAATCCGCGGAGGAGAACGCTCATCGTCGGCGCTGGAGAGGCGGGCGTGCTTTTGGCTCGCGACCTGAAACGACATGATTCTGACTTCAACGTCGTCGGCTTTCTCGATGACGATCCGGCCAAATTGAAAAAGACGATCGCCGGCATTCCCGTCCTTGGGACGCTCCGCGAGCTGATCGGCATTGTCGGGGCCGAGCGGATCAGCGACGTTTGGGTGGCGCTGCCTTCCGCTCCGGCTTGCAGAGTCCGCGATCTCCTGAACGGACTTCTGTCCCTGAAGAGTTCCGTGCGTATTCTGCCTTCGCTGCAGGAACTTGCGGACGGCACGGTCTCTCTGAACAAATTGCGCAAGGTCCGCCTCGAGGATCTGCTGCCCCGGGACCCCGTCAGCCTCGATGCCGAACAGATCGGTCAGCTTCTCCACGGGCGGACGGTCTTGATTTCCGGTGCGGGAGGCTCGATCGGCAGCGAAATCGTCCGCCAGATTCTGCCTTACGCGCCCGCGGCGCTGGTTTTGCTCGGCCACGGCGAGTTCTCGATTTACACGCTGCTGGAGGAATTGCGGGAAAGGGCGTGCCAGACCGAACTTGTGCCGGTGATTGCCGACGTCGCTGATGAAAGAGCGATGGAAGAAGTTTTTTCTCGGTGGCGTCCGGACATCGTTTTTCACGCGGCGGCCCACAAACATGTGCCGCTGATGGAATGCAACGCCCGCGAGGCGATCCGTACCAACGCGCTCGGCACGTGGATTCTCGGCAGAATGGCCGGCAGATACGAGACGAAACGTTTTGTGATGATTTCCACGGACAAGGCGGTCAACCCGAGCAGCGTCATGGGGGCCAGCAAGCGGATCGCCGAGATGGCCTTGATGGAGCTGCAGAAGGATTATCCGCAGACGGCTTACATGGCGGTACGTTTCGGCAACGTTCTCGGCAGCCGCGGCAGCGTTGTTCCCAAGTTCGAGCGCCAGATCGCGGCGGGCGGCCCCGTAACGGTGACTCATCCGCGGATGGTCCGCTATTTCATGCTGATCCCGGAGGCAGCCGGGCTGGTTCTGCAGACGGCGGCCATCGGTTCGCCTGGGCGGATTTACGTCCTGGACATGGGAAAACCCGTCAATATCGCCGAAGTCGCCCGGACGCTGATTCGTCTGAACGGTTACGAGCCGGACCGCGATGTCAGGATCGCGTATACCGGCATTCGTCCGGGCGAGAAGCTCTTTGAAGAACTTTTTTACGATGGGAAACACGTGGAAGCGACCTCGCACTCGAAAATTTTCTGCGCGAAAATCTCTGAAGAAGGACGCGCCGAGATCACAGGGATGCTTGGCAAAATCGAAACGCTTCTCGGGGAGCCTGAGATCGCGTCGTCTCTTGCGAAGATCGTCCCGGAATATAGAGGTTCGGGCGAAGCGGCTGGGGAAAAATGACGCGGGGACGGCGGCGGAAAGCTTTTTCACTCGCGGAAGTCTTGATCGGCATGGCGATCGTCCTCACGCTTTCGGCGGGACTTTTCAATACGCTGCGCACCGAATCCGTCCAGGACCTGGCCAGGAGGGACATGGACGATCTGATGCAGTGGCTCGATTCGGCCATAGCCCGGGCTGACCGCTGGCGATGCAGTTTTTATCTGAGCGTTTACATGCCCTCGGATTTGTCCGCGCCGCATTTCATGACGCTGCGCTGGCTCGGCAGACATTCGGGCAGCGCGGCAGGAGAGAAGTTCAGCGCGAACGTGCAGGTGCGCTGGCGTCTGAATGTGGATCGTCGGAATTTCACGTATCGCTGGCAGACGCATACGATCACGCCGGCATTTACCGTCACGGCCTGCGAAGCGGGCGGCAAAAACACCGGCGAGTCTTTGAAGCTGTCCCTGCGCGGTTTGCTCACGCGGACAAGCTCTCGGTAAGATGTTTACTTTTGAAGAAGAACTTTCTGTCTGGAGGTAATGGTATGGTGATCAGGGAATGGTGGGAGAATTTGATCGCTCCCGCCGTGAGACTTTGGGAAAAGATGATTCCCGCGGCGTGGCTTCGCGAAACGTTGGAGACCGTGATCTGGGCGGTCGTCCTGGCCCTGCTTCTGAAGACGTTCGTCATCCAGGCTTTTTGGATCCCCAGCGGTTCGATGCTTCCCACGCTCCTTGAGGGAGATCGCGTTCTGGTCTGCAAATTCGAATATCTGCTCCGTTCTCCGCGCCGCGGGGATATCTTTGTCTTCAAGTATCCCAAAGATCCCGGCGTCGATTACGTGAAGCGCCTGATCGCCCTGCCCGGCGATAAATTCGAGGTACGGAACGGCGTCGTCTGGATCAACGACCGGAAAGTCGACGAACCCTACGTGACGTTCCGCGACACGTACAATCACGCGCCGGTCGTCGTGCCCGAAAAGTCGTACATCGCGCTTGGCGACAACCGTCCGAACTCGGCCGACAGCCGTTATTGGGGCTACGTGCCCGAACAGAACATCCGCGGTCCCGTGATCCTGCGCTACTGGCCGCTGAGCAGGATCGGGCTGGTAAAATAATGGCGGGCAGGACGGCGTGGTTCCCCGGCCACATGGCCAAGGGCACCCGGCAGCTGGAAGAACTTCTCGACAAGCTCGACGTGATCGTCGAGGTCCGCGACGCGCGCGCCCCCGAGCTGACCGCGTCGCCGCTGACGAAAAAATTTGCGCGGCGCCGGCCCGTCTGGATCGTCATGACCAAACGGGATCTGGCGGACAAGGACATCACGGCGCAATGGCTCGGTCATTATAAAAATAACAGGCGCGAGGCGTGGGCGTTCGATCTGCTGTCGCGGCAGATTGCGCCTTTGAAGCAGGCCTTCACGCGCTGCAAGCCCAAATATCGCGAGCTGCGGGTCGCGGTCGTGGGGATCCCCAACGTGGGCAAATCGGCGCTGCTGAATTTGCTGATCGGCAAAAAATCCGCGCCGGTCGGCGGCATCCCCGGCATCACCCGCGGCGTTTCCTGGTACCGCGGCGGCGATTTTCTGGTCGTCGATTCGCCCGGCATCCTCGATCCGCGCTCGGGCGCGGCCGTCCAAAGAGCCCTGGCCTGGCTCGGCTGTTCCAAGGCGGACGTGATCGGCGGCTACGACACGGTCGCCTGCTCTTTGATCGATTATCTGCAGCGGCAGGGGCTCTGGCATTTTATCGAAGAGAAGTGGGGCGTCCCCGCCGACCCGGAAGACACGGCGGCCGTTCTCGAAGCCGTCGGACGCCGTCTCGGCTGTATCGTCAGCGGCGGGATGGTCGATTATACGCTCGCCGGCCGGCGTTTTCTCGAATCGTTCTCCACGGGGAAGCTGGGCAATCTTTCGCTGGAGAGTCCGACGATGCCGGCGGCCGAAAGACTTCAGGCGCCGGAAGATGGGGATGAAGACGAGTGATTCTGGCAGGGGTCGACGAAGCGGGGCGAGGCCCTCTGGCCGGTCCCGTCGTGGCGGCGGCGGTCGTGCTGACGGAAGCGCAGCGGGAAGAACTGGTCGGTCTGGGGCTCCGCGACTCGAAAAAAATGACGCCGCCGCGGCGCGAAAAAGTACTGGCGCGCATGCTCGAACTGAACGTCGTCTGGCGCGCCGCGTCGGCGCCGGCCGAACGGATCGACCGGCTGAACATCCTGCGGGCGACTTTGTGGGCGATGCGCCGTGCGGTCGAAAGGCTCCCGCTTGACGTCGACGGCGTGATCGTCGACGGCAACCAGGAGATCCCCGGCCTGAACGTCTATCAGCAGGCGGTCGTCGGCGGCGACGATATCTATCCGCAGATTTCCGCGGCTTCCGTCGTCGCCAAAGTGCTCCGCGACCGCGTGATGACGGCTTACGACGGCATCTATCCCGATTATGGCTTTGCCCGGCACAAAGGTTACGGGACCGAGGCGCATCGCCGCGCGATTGCCGAACTGGGGCCAACGCCGATCCATAGAAGAAGTTTTTCCTGGAGGTAACCTTCCTGCGAATCCCCATTTCTTTACAAGAGGCGCTGTCATGAGACAACTCACGTTGAATCTTAAAGAGCGGATCGGCCGGCTGCTGAAGCCTGCGCGGCCTGCGAAAGATACCGAGAGCGGTATCCTGACGCAGGCCGAGCGGGCTTTTTTTCTGGCGAAGCAGCGCGCGGCCGTCGGCCGGTGGGCTGAGGAACTGGCCGCCGCTTTTTTGCAAGCGCAAGGGCTGAAGATTTTGGAACGCAACGTCAGAGAACGCTTCTCCGAGCTGGATCTGATCGCTCTGGAAGGGAACGTGCTCGTCTTTGTGGAGGTGCGCTGCCGGCGCAAAAATCCCGTCATGTCGGCGCAGGATTCGATCGGACCGCTGAAATGGAAACGCCTGGTCCGCGGCGCCGAGCTCTATACGCTGCGGCGTCGGTGGCGCGGCGAATGGCGGATGGATCTGGTCAGCGTCGACGTGGATCATGAACGCTGGCATTTGCGGTGGCTCAGATATCTGGAAATGGAAGGAGCGGATGACCGTGGCTGCTGAAATACAAGGCATCACGCTGCGCGGCATCGAAGCGTTGCCGGTGGAAGTGGAATCGGAGATCACGTCGGGGATGTTCTCCTTTTCGGTCGTGGGGCTGCCCGACGCGGCGGTGCGCGAATCGCGCGAACGCGTGCGCGCGGCGCTGCGCGAGCTGGATATCTCCATTTACGGCCGCATCGCCGTCAATCTCGCTCCGGCCGATCTGCCCAAGGAGGGGAGTCTGCTCGATCTGCCGATCGCGGTGGCTCTGGCCTGCGAGAAGGAATATTGTTCTCCGCCCGGCGCGGCGATTTATATGGGCGAACTGGCGCTGGACGGACGGGTGCGTCCCGTCCGGGGCGCGGTCCCGGCGGCGATGCTGGCGCGTTCGCTGGCCCTGCCGCTTTTCTGTCCCGAAGGCAACGCCGCGGAAGTGGCGCTGGTCGACGGCGTTGAGGCGTACAGCGTGCCGACGCTGAAAGATCTTTTGCTCTTTCTGCGTCACGAGAAAGAGTTGAGCCGAGTCGTCAAGAACATGCCGCCTTCGGAGTTGAACGCCGTCGAACCGGATTTCGCGGACGTGAAGGGACAGATGATCGCGAGAAGAGCTCTCGAAATCGCGGCGGCCGGCCATCACAACATTTTGCTTGTCGGCTCTCCGGGCAGCGGCAAGACGCTGATGGCGCGCGCCTTGCAGGGCATTTTGCCGCCGCTGTCCGACGACGAGTTTCTCGAAACTCTGCTGATCCGGAGCGCCGTCGGTCTGTCGGCCCCCGTCGACCGACGCCGTCCTTTCCGACAAGTTCATCATACCGCGAGCACCGTCTCCATCTGCGGCGGCGGCAGCGATATCCGCCCCGGCGAAGTGAGCCTTGCGCACCGCGGCGTGCTGTTCCTCGACGAATTCACGGAGTTTCGCCGGGATCTGATCGAGGCGTTGCGTCAGCCGCTGGAGGACGGTTTCATCACGGTGAACCGGGCGGCGGGCAGCGTCACGTACCCGAGCCGGGTCTTGCTCGTGCTGGCGGCCAATCCGTGCGCCTGCGGCTGGCGCGGCGATCCGCTCGAGCAGTGCCGCTGCAGCAGTCAGGAACTGGAGCGCTATAAAAGAAAATTCTCTGGTCCGATGCTGGACCGAGTGGATCTCTACGTCTCGGTGCCGCGTTTGACGCCGCAAGAACTGCTCGAACTGGGAGGAACTCCCAGAGAAAGCAGCGCGGAAATCCGCGCCCGAGTCCTAAGAGCCCGAAAGCGGCAATGGGAGCGCAAAGAACGCGTCGGCGCGGAGTGCAACGCGGAATTGTCCGAGAAGATGCTGCGGCGCGAAATAGGCTTGAGCGCCGAGGCGCGAAGATACCTGACCGCGATGGCCGAACGCCTGCGGCTCTCCGGCCGGGGCTTGAGCCGCGTCCTGCGCGTCGCCCGCACGATCGCCGACCTCGCGGGGGAGCGAAACGTGGATGACCGCGCGGTCGCCGAAGCGCTGGCCTACAGAGATGCGGGAGTGCTGGAATGAACGAACTGGAATTGTGCGTCTGGCTGAACGGGTGCGAAGGACTTTCGGCAAACGCGCTCCAGCACGTGGATCTCTCCGACGGACCGGAAAGAATCGTTGAAAAGCTGCGCCACGGCGAAATCGTTTCTCAGCGCGGCGCCGAGAAATTGAAAAAATTGGCTCGGGAAAACTGGCACAAAAAGGAGATCGAGCGCGCGGAAAACGCTGGTATTTTTTTAATTTCATGGTACAGTAATGAGAGATACCCGTTTCGTTTGCGCGACATCGCCGAACCGCCGCTGGTGCTTTACGCAAAAGGGAATTTGCCGGATTTCGAGTCGGCGTATTCAGTCGTAGGAACGCGTCGCTGCACCCCTTACGGGTTCAAAGTCGCCGCCCTGATCGGCAGCGCGCTGTCGCGCGCGGGAATGACCGTCGTCAGCGGCGGAGCGCGCGGCATCGACGGCGCCGCTCACGGCGGCGCGCTGGAAAACGACGGGACGACCGTGGCCGTTTTGGGCACGGGCGTGGATGTCGTCTGGCCGCCGGAACACGACGAGCTTTTCGACAATATCCTGCGCCGCGGCGCGCTGCTCAGCGAATACCCTCTGGGCACTGTGGGGCGCGCCTGGCGTTTTCCCCGCCGCAACCGCATCATCGCGGGGCTGTCGAAAGCGTTGATCGTTGTGGAATCGCCGCTCAAAGGCGGCGCGATGATCACGGCGCGGCTGGCCATGGAAATGGGGCGCGACGTGTGGGCGGTGCCGGGGCGGATCGACGAACGGGTCTGCGAGGGCAGCAATCGCTTGATCCTCGACGGCGCTTCGCCGTTGGTCAATGTGGCGGATTTCGTCGATCATGTCAGCCATTTCGGGCAGCTCGATCTGTTTGCTCCACTGGAACTCGGCGACGATGAACGGCGGGTTCTGGACTGTCTTGCCGATCAGGGGGACCTGACGCTGGATCAGATCTCAAAGAGAACCGGTATTGCCGCGGTAGAATTGATGCGCTTGATTTCGGGACTTCAGGTTCAGTCGCTTATTTATACTTCAGGGGGCGGACGCTGGAGAGCGGTTCCACATTAGAAAGCCGAGGGAAGACCGATGAGTACGGACAGTTACGAACTTTTCTCTTCTGAAGCCGAACAAAACGGTGTGAAGCTGGAGATCTTCATCGTTTCCGATTTTACGGGCGAAACCGCCGAAAGCGTGACGCGCGCCGCGCTGCGCCAGTTCGATGAGGCGCGGCACGTCGTGGCGCTGCATCGTTTCCGCACGGTCGATACGATCGACAAGCTGATCAACATCTGCTGGCAGGCGAAGGAAAACAAGGCGATCATCGTCTGCACTCTGGTGGCGCAGTCGGTGCGCGAGGCTCTGATGCGTTACGCGGGGGAGATGGGCCTGAAGGTCATCGACCTGATCGGTCCGACGCTGGATACGATCTCGGCACGGCTGGGAATTCCTCCCAAGGGGACGCCGGGGTCGCAGCACAAGCTTGACGAAGCCTATTTCCGCCGCGTCAAGGCCCTCGAGTTTTCGAGCACCTGCGACGACGGCGCCAACCCCAACCTCCTGCCGGAGGCCGAACTGGTCATCGTGGGCGTTTCGCGGACCTGCAAGACGCCTCTGTCGATGTATTTGGCCAACAAAGGCATCCGCACCGCCAATGTCCCGCTCGTCCCGGAACTGGCGCCGCCGGATGAGCTTTTCACTCTGCCGCACGGCCGCATCATCGGCCTGATCATCCAGCCCGAAGCGCTGCGCAAGATTCGCCGGGAACGGCTGCAAATCATCGGTCTCGATCCCGATAAAGCTTTTTACGCCCAAGAAGGACGCGTCAAAGCCGAGCTCGATTACGCGCGCCGTATTATGGAGCGCCTGCAGATCAAAGCGATCGACGTGACGGGCCGCGCCTTGGAGGAGACGGCTCAGGTCGTTCTGGACTATCTTCGTGAGCAGGGGTGCCCCGCTCTGCTGGGGTGATGGGTTCTCATCAGGCGGGATACACCCGGTTTCAAGCAATAAATATCTTAATTTTTGGAGGCTGCGCCGATGGAAAACTACAATGCAATTAAGTGGTTTGAAGAGATACGCAAAGATGATATTCCTGTTGTGGGCGGCAAGGGGGCTAACCTGGGCGAGCTGACCTCGACCGGCGCTCCCGTTCCTCCCGGATTCTGCGTTATTGCCGAAACCTATGCGCGTTTTATCAAGGAGAACGGCCTGAACGCGCAGATCTCGGACCTTCTCAAGGACCTGGATTTTGAAGATACGGCGGCGCTCCAGCAGAGGACGGAAACGATCCGGGCTCTGATCCAGAAAGCGCCGATTCCCGCTTCCATCGAAAAGCAGATCGTCGAAGCCTACGAAAAACTGGCGGATAAGGTGGGGCTGAAAGATCCCGACGTCGCCGTCAGAAGCTCCGCCACCGCGGAAGACCTGCCCGACGCCTCGTTCGCCGGGCAGCAGGACACCTACCTCCACGTGATCGGGGCCCCGTCGGTCGTGGATCATGTGAGGCAATGCTGGGCTTCGCTCTGGACAGCCCGCGCGACGTATTACCGCCAGAAGCAGAATTACGATCATTTCAGCGTTTCGCTGTGCGCCGTCGTGCAGAAGATGGTGGCCAGCGAAAAATCTGGCGTGATGTTCACCGCCAACCCCATCACGAACGAGCGCGGCCAGCTGATGATCAACGCCAGCTGGGGGCTGGGCGAAGCAGTCGTGTCGGGGTCGGTCTCGCCCGACGAGTTCATTCTCGACAAGGAAACGCTTACCGAGCTGGACGTCACCATCGCCGACAAAAAGATCATGATCGTCGACAAGGAAAAGGCCGGCGGCACCGCCACCGTGAACGTCGCCGATTATCTGGGACCGGCCGCGGTCAGCTCCCGCTGCATGAGCGTCGAAGAAGTCCGACGCCTGGCCGAGGCCGGCAAGGCCATCGAGGCGCATTACGGCGTTCCCATGGACATCGAATGGGGACAGGACAGGGACACGAAAAAACTCTACATCCTTCAGGCTCGTCCGGTCACGACCCTGAAAACGGAACCCGCCAAAAAGGAGAACACGATCATGGATCAGAAAACTTTAACGGTGCTTGTGCGCGGACTGGCGGCCTCGCCCGGAATCGCCCACGGGCGTGTGGTGCGCATCGATTCGCTTCAGGAGATCGCCCGCGTCAAGGACGGCGACGTGCTGGTGACGGGCATGACCAATCCCGACATGGTCCCGGCCATGAAAAAAGCCTGCGCGGTCGTCACCGACGAGGGCGGACGCACCTGTCACGCGGCCATCGTTTCCCGCGAACTGGGGATCCCCTGCATCGTCGGCAGCAAAAACGGCACCGAAGTCCTGACGGAAGGCATGGAGATCACCGTTGACGCCACCCGCGGCGTCGTCTACCGCGGCAATGTCAACCTCTCTTCGGATCAGGACATTCATTCGCCCGTCGCCGAGGGCGCGGCCGCGAAACAGTCGGCGGCGGTCCTTGCGGAGGCCGCTCCGATCACGGGCACGAAGATCTACATGAACCTGGGCGACGCTTCGATCATCGGCAAATACAGCCGCCTGCCGTTCGACGGCATCGGCCTGATGCGCACCGAGTTCATCTTCTCGCATATCGGCGTGCATCCCATGTATTTGCTGCGCACGGGGCGCGGCGAAGTGCTGATCAACGACATGAGCGAGGCCATCACGACCGTAGCGCAGGCCATTTATCCCCGGCCTCTGGTCGTGCGCATGAGCGACTTCCGCACCAACGAGTTCCGCGGGCTCGAGGGCGGCGAAGTGGAACCGGAAGAGAACAACCCCATGATCGGCTGGCGCGGCGTCTCCCGTTATATCTCGCCGGCCTACGAAGAAGGGTTCCGCCTCGAGTGCAAGGCCATCAAGAAAGTTCGCGACGAGTTCGGCCTGATCAACGTCTGGGTCATGCTTCCCTTTGTGCGCACGACGTGGGAAGTGGCCCGCGTGAAGGAGATCATGGCTTCCGAAGGTTTGATCCAGAATAAATCCTTCAAGATCTGGATCATGGCCGAAGTGCCGGCGGTCGTCTTCCAGGCGGAAGAGTTCGCCCGGCTGGTCGACGGTTTCAGCATCGGCAGCAACGACCTGACTCAGCTGGTCATGGGCGTCGACCGCGATTCCGGCATCCTCAACAACATGGGCTACTTCGACGAACGCGATCCTTCCGTGAAAAATGCGATCAAGACGCTGATCCATGCGGCGCACAAACAGGGAATCACGTGCTCGATCTGCGGTCAGGGGCCGTCGCTCTATCCCGACTTCGCCGAGTTCCTGGTGCGCGAAGGCATCGACAGCATGAGCGTGAATCCCGACACGGTCGCCTACACGCGGCGGCTCGTCGCGGGCGTGGAGCAGAGAATGATCCTGGGCGGCATGAGAAAACTGATGGGACAGGAGCTTTAGCTTTTCACGACAAACGAAAAGGAGTCGGAGGTTTTTGCCTTCGGCTCCTTTTTTCTATTTAAAGGCACAAATTTGACAATTGGAAATTGGACGCTAAAATGTCCGACAGTCAGCAAGCTTTTTTTTTCGGATTTTTAAGATCGAGGAGAAAGGATGTGCCTGCATGATACGAGTTTTGAGTCCCGCAGAACAGTCCTGCCTGACTGTGGACGCGCAGGCTTTGATCTATCGATATCGAACCCAGAAGTGGCTTACGCAGAAGCAGTTCGAGGAGCTGATCACCGAAGTTGTCGCGATCTCCAGGATGCGCGGTTTGCCCGGCGATGCCGAATTGGTCGCCGCCGTGCTCCGCAGTATGGGCGAGGCCGATACTGCGGCAGGGTTTTGGGAAGTATCGCTTCAAAAACAGGAATCAGACCATCTCTTCAGTTGAAAACATCATTGAAAGGAGAGCATCATGGCTCCGACAGCAAAAACTCGAAAGACGGCCGCGAAAACGGTCTCGAAAAGAAAAACGGGCGCCGCGGCGACGAAAAGCGCGGCGGCTTCCGGAAAGAAGACGACGGCCGGCGCTTCTGCAAGCTCCGCATCAGTAAGGAAAAAAACGACGAAACCCGCCGGAAAAACGTCGGGAGAAGCGAAGAAGGCCGTGCCGCCCCGGAGCGGCAAGACGTTAGTGGTCGTCGAGTCGCCGACGAAAGCGAAGACGCTGACGAAGATTTTAGGCTCCGGCTACGTCGTCAAAGCCAGCGTCGGCCATATCGTCGACCTGCCCAAGAGCCGCCTGGCGATCGACATCGAAAACGGTTTCAAACCGGAATACATTCTCGTGAAGGGCAAGGCTCCCATAAAAAAAGAGCTGCAGACCGCGGCGGCCGCGGCCAAGAAAGTTCTTCTCGCCGCCGACCCCGACCGCGAAGGAGAGGCGATCGCCTGGCACGTCGCCGGGCTGCTCGGCGTCGATCCCGCCGACGACTGCCGGGTGCGCTTTCACGAGATCACGGCCGAGGCCGTTAGAAGCGCCGTGAAGGAACCGACTCCCATCGACATGGACCGCGTCGACGCGCAGCAGGCGCGGCGCGTGCTTGACCGCCTGGTGGGCTACACGCTGAGCCCGCTTCTTTGGAAGAAGATCCGCCGCGGACTTTCGGCCGGGCGGGTGCAGTCGGTCGCTCTGGCGATCCTCTGCGAGCGCGAGCAGGAAATCGAAAATTTCGTGCCTCAGGATTACTGGAATGTCTTCGTCGACGCGACAGCCGACGACGGACGCGCCTACAGGCTGCGCGTCGAAAGGGAGAGCGGGCGCAGCCTGCTTTCCGACGGCAAAACTCTGGCGATCGACACGCCCGCCAAAGTCCGCGATATCGAAAAGACGCTGAAGGAGAAACCTTTGGTCATCGCGAGTTTCACGGCGAAGAAAAACGCGCGGAAACAGCCGGCCCCGTTCAAAACCAGCACGATGCAGCAGATCGCCGCAAGCCGGCTGGGATTTTCCCCGCGGCGCACCATGGGGATCGCCCAGAGTCTCTTCGAAGGCGTCGCCATCCCCGGACACGGCACGGTCGGCCTGATCACCTACATGAGGACCGACAGCCTGCGCATGGCGCCGGAAGCGCTGAACCAGGCGCGAAAAGCGATCGAAGGGCGCTGGGGCAAAAAATATCTTCCGGCGAAAGCCGTCGTTTATCAGGCTGGCGCCAACGCCCAGGACGCCCACGAAGCCATCCGCCCCACGGACTTCACCCTGACGCCCGAATCGCTCAGAGAATCTCTGACGGCGGAACAGTACCGGCTCTACGACCTGATCTGGCGGCGCAGCGTCGCCTCGCAGATGGCGCCCGCCGTCGTCGACTCCGCGACGCTTGACTGCGAGTGCGGGAAATACGGACTGCGCGCCCAGGGCGCCGCCGTCAGTTTCGACGGCTGGGGCGCCGTTTGGGATCTTGACGTCAAGGATGCCATGATACAGAAGGCGCAGGAAGGCGAGCTGCTGAATATCCAGAACGTCGATTCCAAAAAGGAACAGACCAAGCCGCCGGCGCGCTTTACCGAGTCGACGCTGATCAAGACCCTTGAAGACGACGGGATCGGCCGCCCCTCCACCTACGCGACCATCGTCGAGACGCTTTACGATCGTTCCTACGTCGCGCGCGAGGAAGGCCGCAAGTTGAAGCCGAGCGAACTGGGACGGTCGGTGAACAAATTTCTGCTCGGGCATTTCGACGGAAAATCGACGTCGCCGATCGTCGACGTCGGTTTTACCTCTTCCATGGAAAGTTCCCTCGATCAGGTCGAGTCGGGAAAGAAAAACTGGGTGGAGCTGATCGGGCAGTTTTGGGAACCCTTCACTCACGCCATCGCCGAAGCCGAAAAAGCGCCGGCGGTCCCGCCTCCGCCGCCCGAGCTGACGGGCGAGACCTGTCCGCAGTGCGGCAGGCCGCTCGTGAAAAAGCAGGGGCGCTTCGGCGAATTCATCGGCTGTTCGGGATTCCCCGAATGCCATTACATCAAGCCGGTCCAGAAGGAAATCGGCGTTCCCTGCCCGAAGTGCGGAGCCGAGCACGGCGGGCAAGTCGTGCAGCGCAAAAGCAAAAAAGGGCGTACGTTCTACGGCTGCTCCCGCTATCCCGACTGCGATTACGTTTCCTGGAACAAGCCGGCGGCGGAAAAATGCCCGCTCTGCGGCGGCCAGATGGAATATGTCGGCCGTTCGCGGACGCCCGTCTGTACGCAGTGCGGCCGCAAGGGAGAAGCCTAAATGCAGCCCGTCGTCATCGCCGGCGGCGGTCTGGCCGGTTCCGAAGCGGCCTGGCAGCTTGTGCGGCGGGGAATCCCCGTGCACATGTTCGAGATGCGGCCGGTCGTCTCGAGCCCGGCTCACCGTACCGACAAGCTGGGCGAACTGGTGTGCAGCAATTCGCTGGGCTCCGACCGCGGCGACTCCGCGGCAGGACTTCTCAAGGAAGAGCTCCGCTCCCTCGACAGCCTGATCATGAAAGCGGCCGAAGCGCATTCGGTGCCGGCGGGCAAAGCGCTGGCCGTGGACCGCGAACGGTTCTCGCAGTTTGTCACCGACGCGCTGCTGGGAAATCCTCTTTTTACGCTGACCCGCCGCGAAGTGACCGAAATTCCCGAAGGCCCCTGCATTATCGCCAGCGGGCCCTTGACGTCCCCGGCGCTGGCGTCGAAGCTTCAGGCGCTGTTCGGGCAGGATTATCTCTATTTTTACGACGCCGTCGCCCCGGTGATCGAGCTGGAATCGGTCGACATGTCCGTGGCGTACCGCAAAGACCGCTATGCCGACGACGAGGGCGGCGATTACATCAACTGCCCGATGGACGAACAGCAGTATCAGACGTTTTACGAAGCCCTGATCGCGGCCGAAAGGGCCCCGCTGCACGATTTCGAAGGAAAGGCGGAATACTTCGAAGGCTGCATGCCGGTCGAAGTCATCGCCTCGCGCGGGCGCGACACGCTTCGTTTCGGCCCGCTGCGCCCCGTCGGGCTGGACGATCCCCGCACGGGGAAGCGCCCCTACGCCGTCGTGCAGATCCGACAGGACAACGCCGAAGCCACGCTTTACAACCTTGTCGGTTTTCAGACCAATTTGCGCTGGGGAGAGCAGCAAAGAGTTTTTCGCCTGATCCCCGGGCTCGAACATGCCGAGTTCGTGCGAATGGGCGTCATGCACCGCAATATCTACGTCGACGCGCCGCGCTGCCTCGACGGCTGCCTGCGGCCTCGGGGAATGGATTCCCTTTTTCTGGCGGGACAGATGACCGGCGTGGAAGGCTACGTGGAAAGCACGGCGATGGGAGCCGTCGCCGCGCTGGGCGTTTTCGCCTGCCTGAACGGGCTGCCTCAGCTTCGCTGGCCGGCGGAAAGCGCCATCGGCGCGCTGCTTTTCAGATTGCAGGACGCCACCAATCCCCGTTTCGCTCCGACGAACGCGAATATGGGGATTTTTCCGCCTCTGGACGAAAAAATCAAAAGCCGTCGCGAACGCCATGAGAAAATTTTAAGCCGCGGACGCCTGAGATTCTTACAATTTAAGGCAAATAACGCATTGTTCTTTTCTGAACCAGGCAAAAAGTGACTTCTTGAGTGAAAAAGAAGATTGGAAATAATTTTATTTGTGTGAAATGTACTATTGTCGAAGATTTTTGGACAGAACAAAGATTTCCCAAAATTAGTGATTTTTATGTGAATTCATGTTATGATTTGACCGGCAGCGATATGAAACGGTTCGTATAAAATAGAGGAGGAACGCCAATGTCTGAGGTTTCAATGAACAGCCAGCTGGATTCTTTCCTTGAATATCTGCGGAACAACAAGGCCAGTTCCGAAAACACCGTGACGAATTACGCGGTCGATCTCGCGCAGTTTGCCGACTTTGTCGAAAACCAGAGGATCGCCCCTCACGAAATTACGACGCCGCTGATCCGCGCGTTCCTGCGCTCGCTTGCCGGTTTTGGGTATGCCAATTCCTCGATCGCGCGAAAACTTTCCGCCGTAAAGGCGTTTGAACTCTATCTTCTTGAGAAGAGACTGATCGCGGCCGATCCCGCGGCGTCGATCCGCAGCCCCCGCCTTCCCGAACGGCTGCCACGAGCCCTGTCGCGCGAGGGGATCGAGCGGCTGATCGAGGAGGCGTGGAAAATAAAGCCTTCTTTGCGCAACGGCACGATCCTCGAAGTGATGTACGGCTGCGGCGTCCGCGTGGCGGAACTCGTCTCTCTGCGCTGGGAGGACGTCGATCTGGACGAGCGCTGGCTCAAAGTCAGAGGCAAGGGCGACAAGGAACGTCTCATCCCGTTCGGCCGCTATGCCAAAGAAGCGCTGATAAAATGGAAAGCCGTGTGCCCGCAGGAATCGGGATTTCTTTTTCCGGGAAAGGCGGGCGCCGGCATCACGGTGAGGACGGTGCACCGGCTCGTAGTTCAGGCCGCGCGCAACGCGGGGCTTGAAAACGTCACGCCGCATTCCGTGCGCCACAGCTTCGCCACGCATATGCTGGAAGGCGGGGCTTCGCTGAACGTCCTGCAGGAACTGCTGGGGCACGAAAGCCTGCTGACGACGCAGCGCTATCTGAAGATCACGCCCGGTCATCTGAGAGACAGCTACATGGCGGCTCATCCCAGATCGGGCGAGGAGGAATGAAAATGTCTCGGGACATGACGATTCATGGTACGACGATCGTCTGCGTGCGCAAGGACGGGCAGGTCGCCATGGGCGGCGACGGACAGATGACCCTGGGCAGCCAGATCATCAAGGCGGGAACGAAAAAAGTCCGCAAGCTCTACGACGGCAACGTCCTCGTCGGATTCGCCGGCGCCACGGCCGACGCGATGACGCTGATGGAACTCTTTGAGAAAAAATTGCAGGAATACAGCGGAAACCTGATGAGGGCATCCGTTGAGCTGGCCAAAATGTGGCGCACCGACCGCATGCTGCAGAAGCTGGAGGCCATGCTGCTCGTGGCCGATCGGGAACATACGATCCTGCTCTCCGGCGCCGGGGACGTGATCGAACCGGAAAACGACGTCGCTTCCATCGGTTCCGGTTCGGGATTCGCCTTGGCGGCGGCCCGGGCCTATCTGGACGTTTCGTCCCTTACGGCGGAGGAAACCGTGAAGCGTTCCCTGCTGATCGCTTCCGAAATCTGTATTTATACCGACAACATCCTCACGGTGGAGGTCCTGTGATGCTTCTGACGGAAGAGATGAAAAATCTGGTGCCAGCGGCCATCGTGCAGTATCTCGACCGCTATATCGTCGGACAGGAAAAGGCGAAACGCGCCGTGGCCGTCGCTCTGAGGAATCGCCTCAGGCGCCGCAGGCTGCCCGAAGATCTGGCACAGGAAATCGCGCCGAAAAACATTTTGATGGTCGGCCCCACCGGCGTGGGCAAGACGGAGATCGCCCGGCGCCTTGCCGATCTCGTCAACGCCCCGTTCGTGAAAGTCGAAGCGACGAAATTCACCGAAGTCGGCTATGTGGGGCGCGACGTCGAATCGATGGTCCGCGACCTCGTGGAAAACTCCATGCAGATGGTCAAGAAACGGATGATCGCCGGCGTCCAGTCCGTAGCGTTCGAACACGCGCAGGAGCGGCTGGTGGATTATCTTCTCCCGGTCAGAAAAGCTTCCTCTTCCGCGGGGATCCCCACCTTCCTGAATTATCTCAAGAAAGAACAGGCGGAACCGCCGGAAGGTTCGGCGCCGGAAGAGAGCCCGGCGGTGCGTCAGAGCACTCACGAACGCATGCTGAACATGCTGAAGAGCGGCAAACTGGACGAACGCGAAGTGGAGATCGACGTGCAGGAAAGTTCCACTCCCATCACTTCTTTTGGCAACGGCGAAATGGGCGGCATCGGCATCAATATCTCCGAGATGTTGGGCGGCATGATACCCAAAAAGAGCAAAAAACGCCGCATGAAAGTGAAAGACGCGCTTCGCGTCCTGCAGGCCGAGGAAGCGGAGAAACTCATCGACATCGAAGCCGCCACGCAGGAGGCTTTGGATAAAGCGCAGCAGGAAGGGATCATTTTCATCGACGAGATCGACAAGATCGTCTCCCGGGGGCGCGGCGGCGGTCCGGACGTCAGCCGCGAAGGCGTGCAGAGGGATCTGCTCCCCATCGTCGAAGGCTGCTCCGTCACTACGAAATACGGCCAGGTGAAAACGGATCACATCTTCTTTATCGCCGCCGGCGCCTTTCACGACGCCAAGCCCTCCGACCTCGTCCCCGAGCTTCAGGGACGGCTGCCCATCCGCGTCGAACTGACGGCGCTTGGCAAGGAAGAGCTGCGGCGCATTCTGGTCGAGCCGCAACACAGCCTGATCCATCAGTCGGTCGCCCTGATCGAGACCGAAGGACTCACACTGCGATTTACCGACGAAGCCGTGGAAGAGATCGCGGCGATGGCCGAACGGATGAATCTGGAGATGGAGAACATCGGAGCGCGCCGGCTGCACACCATTCTGGAGCAGCTTCTGGAGGAAATCAGCTTTTCCGCGCCGGAGCGGGCAGGCGAAGCGGTTGAGATCGACAAATCTTTCGTTGTGAAGAAGCTTGAACCACTTGTTGGCAATAAGGATCTGCGGCGGTATCTTCTTTGATTTTCATGGCTGAAAGGAGACGGAATTCTTATGAAACGCTCATATGCAAAAGAAAAGTTGCCCGAAGGTTTAAACGGCGCTGTCGACAGTGTCGAGATGCATGAACTGCTTGAGAAAACGCGTCAGGTCGGGAGAGCGATGCAAGGCCGTCGCGAAGGGACGCGCCCCGATTACAACAAGCTGGCGCGCCTGCTCTGCGAATTCTCGACCGCGAATGTCTACGTTTTGAGCAGAGAAGGGCAGATCCTGGGATACGCATGGGTGAATGAATACCACAGCGAAGCCATCGCGTCCTTCATCGAACAGGGTTATATGCCTGAAAGTTTTGTGGAAAGGCTGTCGCAGCAGAGAGAGACCGTCCTGAGCAAAGCTGACGGAGCTCTTTTCGACGATCAGGCAGAGAATGTGACTGATAAGACGGCTCTCTATGTGCCGATCTATGGAGCCTCGGAGCGGCTGGGAACGCTTGTACTGGCCCGTTTCGCGAGTAACTTCTCAACCCAGGACCTCGTTCTGGCCGAATATCTGGCGACGCTGGTCGGCATTGAGATCCTGCATGACCGCTCTCGGCAGATCGAGGAGCTTGCCCGAGAGCGTCTTGTTGTGAATATGGCCATGAAAGCCCTTTCATATTCTGAAATCGACGCGATCAACCATATCATCACGCGGCTCAAGGAGCTCTCGGCCGAAAAGAACGCCGGTTTCAGAAAAGAGAACAACGAATGCGAGGGGGTCGTCATCGCCAGCAAGATCGCCGACCACGTCGGGGTGACCCGCAGCGTGATCGTCAACGCGCTGCGCAAGCTCGAGAGCGCCGGGATCATCGAAAGCCGCAGTTTGGGCATGAAAGGCACTTTCATCAAAGTGCTGAGTCCCTTGTTCGTGGAGGAGCTGGCTTCCAAATTTAAGCGCGCGGAATAACCGTCGGCGCCTGGAGCATGCTGTTCATTCCGAAGTTCTAAAAATTTGACACTGGCAAGCTCCTTTAACTTGAGATAAAATGGGCGTAATTCTACGACACTTCTGGAGGTATTTCATGAGGATGAGACGCCCTTTGTTGTGGAGAGGTCTGCTGCTGTTCCTGTTCGCCTCTCAATCATGCTGTCAAGCAAGGGCGGCTGTCGAGCCTGCAGGTCAGGTCAGACAGTCTGTGGATCCCGTGCATTCTGGGAAACGCGTGCAGAAGGCGAAAACTGATGCGGCTTCTTATATTTTCCGTTACTACAACAGCTCTCTAAGCATGGACAAAGCGAACGAGTACGCTCGTTATGTCATGGAAGCGTCGAGCCGCTTCTCGGTGGATCCGGCGTTGATTACTGCTATAATTGTCAAGGAATCGCGCGTCAAAGTCAACGCGCGTTCCAAGTACGCGGTTGGCTTGATGCAGGTATATTGGAAGCTGCACCGCAACACGATCATGGCTCAATTTCCCCATATCCGTACAGAAAAGATATTGATGGAGCCTCGCAATAACATAATGGTTGGTACATGGATCTTTTCCAGGTACATGGCACACTGCAAGGGGAACGTTACAAAGGCGCTGAGGAGGTATCTGGGGTCTCAGGCTAATCGTTATGTGGCATTGGTCACGAAATATCGAGGGCATTACACTGAGAGGGTCCTGTTGAATCTGCAGCACGCTTCGAAACGGGCGGTTTCTTAGTGAATAATTATTGCGATGAAAAATGAATATCAATAAAATTTTTATGGAGGCGGAGAAATCATCATGAGCAAATTAGTTAATGACGTATATCTTTCCGGCGTGGTCCACTTTCTGAAGGGCGAGAGCTACGGCGAGAGCCGTTTGGGAAAATATTTCGAGTTTTCCCTCAAGCGTCAGTACAGCGATACGGACGGGTGTGACCGCGTCGATTATCTCCGGATGAGAGTCTTTGATCCCGCGATTCAGGAGTGGATCGTCAAACAGGAAGAAGGCGCGCCCGTGTGGATTGCCGGCGAACTTCGTTCGTCCCTTGGCAGCGGCCGGATCTACGTGATGGTTTCCAAGATTCAGGCATTGAATCAGCTTTAAAATTTAACACAATAAATTCGAGAAAGGGAAGTTCACACTATGCCCGATTTGGCACCAGGTGATGTGGTAACGGGAGTCGTCGAACAGATCATGCCCTATGGGGCTTTTGTTCGTCTTCAAAGCGGCCAGAAGGCAATGATCCACATCTCGCAGCTTTCCCACAAGTTTATCAAAAGCGTCGATGCCGTTCTGCAGCCGCAGCAGGAGATTAAGGCGAAAGTTATCAAGATAGACGAGAGAGGCCGCATTGATCTGTCTTTGAAAGCTCTTGAAGAGCCCCCGGCGGTCCCGGTTCAACGAATGCCCCGGCATATGCCGGCCGCAGGTTCGAATGACGAAGCGGTCGGTTCGGATGATTTCGAAAAAAAATTGTCCACTTTCCTGAAAAGCAGCGAGGAAAAAATTTCTTCGCTGATGAATGCCAAAAGCGGCAAGGGGGGACGCCCGCCGCGCCGAAAAGGCGCCCGTCCCTAAATGCGTATGAGGAAATTACGGCGAGAGGTTCCTGCGAACCTCTCGCTTTTTTCAGCGCGCGACGAGATTGTTACGGCGGCTCAGATGGACGGGCGCAATTTTCAAAAGGGGCTTGTCATGTCTGTGGCGGTTCGCTGTAAATGGGGGATGCCCCAGGTTCTGAAATGTCGCCCCTTTTACAGAGGGCACCCCTTTCCGACGCTCTTCTGGCTGACATGCCCCCATTTGGCGTACCAATGCGGACGTCTCGAGTCCGGCGGAGGGGTCAGAGCTCTGGAAGATTTTCTCCGCGGGGATGAAAAGGCATATCGTCTCTACAATTTCCGCTATGCATGGGCGCGGATCTCTGCCTTGAGCCGCTGCGAACGATTTTTCCTGCGCCGATACTCTCCGAAGATCTGGAACGCCATGCTTAAAACCGGCATTGGCGGTATCCGCCGGACTGAAAGTCTGACCGTGAAATGTCTGCATCTCCAGGCGGCAACGATGCTCGCTTTGCCGGGACATCCTGCCGAAGCGTGGTTTGCAGAAAGATTTAAAGAGTTCTGTTGTAAAAAGGCTCACTGTAAAAAATATTTAGACTGAAAAATACCTGATAGAATAAGCTTGACGAATCCTCGCCCAAGCGATAGAATATTCCTCGTTCGCGGGTCGTTAGCTCAGTTGGCAGAGCAACGGACTTTTAATCCGTGGGTCGAGGGTTCGACCCCCTCACGACCCACCATGGATGCGGTCCCATAGTCTAGTGGCCTAGGACATCGCCCTTTCAAGGCGAGCACCTGAGTTCGAATCTCAGTGGGACCGCCATTTTTTTCGCCGGTGTAGCTCAGTTGGTAGAGCAGCGCACTCGTAATGCGCAGGTCTCCAGTCCGAATCTGGACACCGGCTCCATCCGATAACTTCCGCGTGTTTCCGAATGCGTTTTCCAGCCCGCCGTGAGGCGGGCTTTTTTGCGTCTTCGTTCCGATTTTGTCTGATACTATTTCTCAATTAAAGCACCTAACAATCCATTGTCTTGCGGTAATACTCCTTATGGTCTGAGCGGTGAGATTT